>JAFARW010000127.1 GCA_019245275.1 Vulcanimicrobiota bacterium | reverse complement strand
TTCCGCCGCTCGCTCCGCTCCCGAATCCCGTACGCTCCGACCTGAGCCGCGGCATCCTAGTAGATAAATAAAGAGCCCGCGGTTAGGCGGGCTCTTTCGCTGGTGATTGTCACCCTGAGCTAGTCGAAGGGCGCCTCTACAGGTCTTCCGGGTTGATGCCCTTGGCGGCAGTCGAGCGGTCGTATTGCGTCTTGCGCGTCGGCGCGTGCACGTTGAGGTGATCTTCGTATTCGCCTTCGTAGTGCACCGTCGCCGGTTCGCGGCTGCGGTCGTATGCGCTGACAAGCTTCTGCACGCCCTCTCCCTCGCTGCCGACGATTTCCGCAAGCGCCGCATCGTCCGCCGACATCCCTTCGAAGCCTTCCATGAAAGCCGCGTACTGATTGCGCGGACGCCCGTCCTCATCGAGATCCTGCCCCTCCGGCTCGATCTGCACGTTGCGATACCGCGACATGCCCGTGCCCGCTGGAATCAGTTTTCCGATGATCACGTTCTCTTTGAGGCCGAGCAGCGGATCGTGCTTACCTTTGATCGCGGCATCGGTCAGAACGCGCGTCGTTTCCTGGAAACTCGCCGCCGAGAGGAACGATTCCGTCGCAAGCGACGCCTTCGTCACGCCGAGCAATACCGGAGTTGCCGTCGCTTTCTCGCCGCCTTGTGCCGCGATGCGCTCGTTTTGCTCCGTGAAGTGCGACGCTTCGACGACCTGTCCAGGCAGCAAGCGCGTGTCGCCGCCGTCAACGACCTTCACCTTACGCAGCATCGCACGCACGATGACTTCGATGTGCTTATCGTTGATGTCGACGCCCTGCGAGCGGTAGACCTTTTGCACCTCGGCAACCAGGTAGTTCTGCAGCGCCGTCTGCCCTTTGATGCGCAAGACGTCGTGCGGATTCAGGGAGCCTTCGTTCAGCTGGTCGCCGGCTTCGACTTTTTGTCCTTCGGATACGAGCAGATGCGTGCCGTAGGGCACATCGTACTCGTGGTCTTCGGCTTTATCGTCGGTGACGAAGATGATCCGTTTGTTCTTCTCATCGCCAAATTTGACCGAGCCCGAAACCTCCGTGATGATCGCTTGGCCCTTGGGCTTGCGCGCTTCGAAGATTTCCTCGACACGCGGCAGACCAGTGATGATGTCTTCAGTTGCGACACCACCGGTGTGGAACGTGCGCAGCGTCAGCTGCGTACCGGGTTCGCCGATCGACTGCGCGGCGATGATTCCTACCGCTTCGCCAATGTCTACTTTGTTGCTCGTCGCCAAATTTCGGCCGTAGCACATCGAGCAAACGCCGTACCGCGCCTTACACGTCAGCACCGAGCGGATCTTGACGGCTTTGATCCCGGCATCGATGATCGCGCGCGCCTTCTCCTCGTCAATCTCCTCGTTACGCTTGACGATCGCGGTCGTCGGCTTCTTCGGATCTAAACGGAGCTCTTCGGCTGCCCGGCGGCCGATGATGCGATCGTAGAGCGGCTCGATCGTTTCCTTGCCGACCATAATGTCGGTGACCGTGATGCCTTGCGTCGTGCGGCAATCTTCCTCGCGAATGATCACGTCTTGCGCCACATCGACCAAACGCCGCGTCAGGTAACCTGAGTCAGCCGTACGCAATGCCGTATCGGCGAGACCCTTACGCGCGCCGTGCGTCGAGATGAAGTACTCTAAGACAGTCAAGCCTTCTTTGAGCGACGCCTTGACCGGGATCTCCAAGATCCGGCCGGACGGATCGCTCATCAAGCCTCGCATGCCGCCGAGCTGTTTAACCTGCGCGATCGAACCGCGTGCTCCCGAGGTCGCCATCATGAAGACCGGATTCAGCGGATTTTGCGCGGCCTGCATCTCGACCGTGACCTCATCGCTGGCCTTGCTCCAAATGTCGATCGTCTTGTTGTACTGCTCGTCATCGGAGATGAAGCCCTGATTGAAGAGCTGGTGCAGGTCGTCGACCTCTTTTTGCGCCTCGTCGATGATTTCGTGCTTGCGCTCGGGCACGATGATGTCGTTCATCGAAACCGTCGTACCGGATTGCGTGGCGTAGTGGAAGCCGAGGTCCTTGATCGCATCGAGGAACTTCGCAGTTTCCGCATTGCCGTGCTGACGGTAGCAATCCGTGATCAACTTCTTAAGCATGCCCTTGTCGAGAATCTCGTTGACGAACGGATGATTCCAGTTTTCCGGGAACGCATTATTGAAGATCACGCGACCGGCCGTCGTCTTGGTCAGTTGGCCCTCAATTCGAACGTTGATCCACTCTTGCAAGCCGATCGTCTGCAGATTGTAGGCCGTGATCACTTCGTCCGTGTCGATGAACGCAGGAATACGCTCGCCGTTCGTTTGTGATGCCGACGCGCCTTTGCGCTTCTTCGACGCTTGGCCGTTGGTGAGTCGCGTTCGAACGCGATTGTCATAGTCGTCGATGATCTCGGCTTTAGCCGGACCTTCGTACTGCTCGCGCTGGAATGTCAGATAATACAATCCCAAGACCATGTCTTGAGTCGGAATCGAAACCGGATTGCCGTACGCCGGCAGCAAGATGTTGTTGGCGGAGAGCATTAGAATGCGCGCCTCCGCTTGCGCACCCGCCGAGAGCGGCAGATGGACCGCCATTTGGTCGCCGTCGAAGTCGGCGTTGTACGGCGTGCAGACGAGCGGATGCAGATGTACGGCCTTGCCCTCAACCAGTACCGGTTCGAACGCTTGAATGCCGAGACGGTGCAGCGTCGGTGCGCGGTTGAGCAGCACCGGATGTTCGCGAATCACTTCATCAAGAACGTCCCAAACCTCAGGGCGAACGCGCTCGACCATTCGCTTTGCGCTCTTGATGTTGTGCGCTTGGCCACGGTCGACGAGCTTCTTCATTACGAACGGCTTG
>JAFARW010000025.1 GCA_019245275.1 Vulcanimicrobiota bacterium | reverse complement strand
ACCGTTCGCGGTTATTTTCGCAATAACGCCGTGCCCATCGTAGTTCACCGATACGCTCGTGTTCGACGACGGAACGCTCGCTGTGGAGAGGCTTGTATGACCAGTCGTATCGTTGTCCGCTAAAGTTATTGGAGAGCTGTAAGTGCCGTTCACAGGCTTTCCGTTAGCATCAAGCGCCACGACAGAGAGGGGCACGCTGCCCGCTGTCCCCATAACCAACGGCGCCTTCAGCGTGAGGATAATCTTCGTGTAGTTCAAGTTAACCGGCGGCGGGCCACCTGTATTGCCGGTACCCCCCCGATCCGCCGCCTCCGGAACACGCCGTCACGAGCGCCAATGCGATATAAATTAGATGTTTGAAGTTGGCCACAGTTTGTCTAGTCCAATACAAATTAACGCGCAATGCATACGTGCGCCAGACTACTGTTACCAAGTCTGTTGCTCATTCCTGCTGTGACAAGAAGGATCAAAATGAGAACCCTCACCACGCCCACCGCTGAAAGTACGCCGAGTCACGCGATTGTTGTCTACGGCGCCGGCATGTTGCAGGGCTTTGCGTTCACGCTTGTTCCTGCGCTAGCAACCGTCTTCGCAGCTGCACCATACAACATCAATGCGCGCGGCTTCGGCATTCTCTTTATCCCGCTAACCGTCGGCGCGATCATCGGCGCTGCCCTAACGCCAAAACTGGCCGCAAAAACCGACACGGTAATGGTGCTGCGCATCGGCGTTGTCGCAAACGCCGCTGCACTCGTCGCCCTCCTGATCGCTTCACGTACGATCGGAGCGGCGGCGTACGTCCTGCTGCTAATCGATACGACGGCGCTCGGGCTTGGCTTCGGCCTGAATTTTTCGGCGGTCAACGAGCTGGCGTCCCATCTATCCGCAAATGAAACCGCGTCGGTCACCATCGCGAATGTCCTGACAGGGCTAGGAACGAGCTTGACGCCGATCATCCTCGGCGCATTTATCTTTCATCATGCCTGGGCGATTTGGCCAGGAATATTGCTCGCGGCGTTTATCGTCATCTTCGTCTCGTCGCTCCGATGGCACGAAGCAAAATCCACTTCGTCTGTTGCTACGCCGAGCCCCTCGCGAACGCTGATTGCGTTTGGAATCGCGGCACTGCTTTATGCGTTTTGCGAAGGAACTTTTTCGAGCTGGGCAACGACCTTCGCGCATCTCGATCGCGGCTTTTCGCTTGCGACCGGCGAAGCGGCGCTGACGGCGTTTTGGCTGGCTTTGACGCTAACGCGCCTGTTCGCCGCGTTCGCAACGCGTGTGCTCACGCCGAAAATCGCGATCGTCATCTTTCCGATCCTGATCGCCGCGGCATTTTTCTTTTTGCCATTGTGGCGCACGCCGACAACGCTGGTCATCGGATTTGCCCTCGGCGGCATCGCCTGCAGCATCGTCTTTCCTTTTGCGATGTCGCTCGCACTCGGCGCTATGCCGTCCGATGCCGATCGCGTCGCCGGCGTTATGGTTGCGGCATTAATGACCGGCGAGGGATTCGGAACGTTTTTCGTCGGCGCGCTTCATGCGGACGCGCACGTCTCGCTTGCGGCGATCTATCGCGCCGCAGCCGTCGTCGCGTTGGCGCTTGCAATCGCCGCAACGCTCGCACGCAGCGCATCGCCCGAAAGAGCGCTGAACAGAAGCTCGTAAGTTCGCTGCTCTCCCGGCTCCAAGAACGGCAGCATACCGTGCGCTTGCGCGTACTCACGGCCTTGAATCGCCGGCGTATTTGCGGGCTCGACCGACATCACGTAGTCGCCGTAGTCCAACTTGCGCCAAGTGAAAAGCGCGGGCAGTGTATCCGGGTCAAAGGCAATTTCAAAGCCGAGCCCCGCGCCGTCGAGCAGATCGTCGCGTAAGATCGCGGCGCGTGCCTTACCATCGGCGCAAGCGCGCGGCGTGTGAATAAAGACCTGCTCGGCAAAACCCGCTTCCGGCTCTCCGCCCCGGTCCCACACATCCAAGCCGGCCTTCGCCTCCGCGTCGCGCGGCTCAACATTGCCATGCGAAACGTAGACGCGCGTCTGCGGTCCGAGCAGCGGAAAGCCGGCATTGCAATGGTAGAGGATCATGTGCGGCGTTCGTATGCCACCTTCGTTGACGACGCGATCTCGCAGATGTAGGGCGGAACTGCCGAGCTCGGTGCGCCAACAACGATGAAGGACAAGTTTCTCGCCAAGCGCCTTCGTCTCGCGCATCGTACCGGTAACTTCCAAAATGCAGCGATCGCCCTCCCAATGCGTTTGCGCGGAATACGACTCGGCAGGGAGGTTGTTGATGCGGCCGTGTTGCCCGAACGTTCCCCATTGATCGCTTCCGGGCGGACCGAAATTCGCGAGTCCGCACGTTGTCAGCCATCCTCCGAAAAACGATCGCAGCCACTCATCACCGGCCGCTTCATAAAACGCCGGCGCCGCAATGTCGTTTGCGCTTCGCCACACGAAGGGTGCGCCCCGGTAGGCCGCATGCGCGATGTCGAGTGCACGATCGACCACAACTTCGACTGAGAGCACCCCAGTGTCCAAACGCACCGCACGAACGCCGCGCCCGCGGCCTGCGGCGTAATTAAATTCGGCGATTCCGCCGATCTGCGCAAGCGACCCAACACGCGCCTGCACTGCTTCACGATTGAGCCGCTGGCCAAAGAGCTCCGGCACGTTACAAATTACGGCGGCGTGATTTCAAGGATTGCAAAACCGTGAGCATCGATTACGAGCGGCAATCCGTCCAGTATCGATTGCTTCGGAAGTTTGCCCAGATCTTCCCAATCGTTCCAAACGGTCGAAAATGTTCGGACTGTATGCTCCTTCGCGGGAAGATCGGATAAAGAAGCCGCCGTCGTCACCGTTCGCGGACTTGAATTGCCGATAAAGATCAAGGTTAAGTCATCTTTTGCAAAGCTGACAACCGTTACGAGCGGGTCGGCGACCCGCACGCTGTTCGTGATATCACGCTCGTACGTTATCGTCTTCGCATCGGAACCGAACTCCGAGGTTGTGTGAAGATTGAGGCCGTCGGGCATGCGGCAGGCAATCCACGCAATCGTTTTTCCGCGAAACGGAACGTTAATCGCGGTAAGCCACCGCCAATCCGCGGCCAATAGGGGGTTGATCTTTGTCTCCGTCGGCGACATGTTCAAGCCGCCCGCGCCTTCAATCGCCGCCCAGAGATAGCGCGGCGCATCCCACGGCGAGAGCATCATCCCTTGATTGACCAGAATCTCGCCATGCAGCCACTCGGAGAATTGACCGGG
>JAFARW010000045.1 GCA_019245275.1 Vulcanimicrobiota bacterium | reverse complement strand
CTTGTTGTATTTGAACCCCGGAATCTCAATCCCATAGAGCACGTTGAGCGCCGTCACCACCTGATGCAGGGGAACGTTGCCCGCGCGTTCGCCATAGCCGTTTGCGGTAACCGAGAAGACTCGAAAGCCGCTCGCCAGTGCGGTGATGCAATTGATCGTGCCCAGCCCGTAGTCATTGTGAAAGTGACAGATCAGCGGCACATCTTTCGGAAGCGCGCCGGCGATGCGCGAGCAGTACCACCGTGCCGCCTCCGGCGTTAGGCAGCCCACGGTATCCGGCCACGCCGGCCGATTGCCGCCTGCTTCGAGCCCCGCTTTGAAGTACTCGATGAAGTAATCAACATCGCCGCGACTGCCGTCCTCAGCGCCGAACTCGATGTACGTGACGCCGCGCTCGCGCGCGTACCGAATTACATCGCATTGCAGCCGAATATTCGCTTGGCGGTAGAAATCTAGCGGCTGTTCAAGCCACTCGCGCTCGTCTTTGCCTTCGAAGCGCAAAAGCGTCTTGCCGATCTTGTATTTTAGGTGCAGATCGCTACCGCTCGTAAAGATGAAAAACGTGACTTCCGACGGCGAGATGCCTACATCCGCCAGAGTCTCGACCGTGATGTCGATGTCTTTGCGGTTGCTGCGGCACATGACAACGATCTCGACATCGCCGATATCACCTTTGCGCTTACCCTCCATCACCATCTGCAGCGTCTTGCGATCGCCAGCCGACGCCGCCGGAAAGCCAACGCTCAGAATATGAACGCCGATGTCCGCCAGACGCTTGGCGATTTCGTATTTTTGCTCGGGTGTATAGCAAACGCCCGGCATTTGCTCGCCGTCGCGCAGGGTCTCATCGTAAACGCGTAACTCGCGCGGATCGGGAAAATGAAGCTCACGTGTGAACTCGCGCGGATTGCGAATCAGCCGTTCGATCGGCTCGCGCAAAAGGTCGTTCATCACCTCATTATACAACGGCGAACCCCCTGGCAGTTGCGATGCTCCGCGAAGAATCAAGCACGCGAACGCGAAGCAAGATTCCTGTGCACGAGCCCGACCCGAACGCTAACGTCCCACCGAATCCCTACACGCGTCGCTGGACTGCCGAGCGTCCGAATGCGATCGAGGCCAAACCGGAAGAGGCGCCTCCCGTCTCCACGCAGCGTGCCTCCGGGCCCGCGAAGGCTGCCGGCGGCATCGCGGTAGCGATTGCACTGCTGCTCGCAAAATTCAAGGCGATCCTTTTCGTGCTTCTTAATTTGAAGTGGCTGCTTTACGCCAAGTACTTCCTCACGTTTGGGTTCACGTTCTTGATCTCGCTCTGGGCATACGCGCTCTTCTTCGGATGGAGATTTGCGCTCGTCTTCGTCTTGATGATTGCAGCGCATGAGTTTGGGCATTACGCGGCATTTCGCAACTACGGTCTAAAAGTGCGGCTGCCGACCTTCATTCCGCTGCTCGGCGCATTCACCGCCGGGTCGATGCCGCGCAATGCGGAGCAACACGCATACATTGCTCTAGCCGGACCGTTGACCGGCCTTGGCGTCAGCGCCGTCTGCTATGCGTTCGGGATCTACACGCACGAGAAGTTTTGGCTGGCGGCCGCATACCTCGGCGCCTTCATCAACCTCTTCAATATGGTGCCCGTGCCGCCGTTCGACGGCGGCGGCATCGCCGCGGTCTTCTCGCCGCGGATTTGGATCTTCGGTTTTGGTGCCTTCATCATAGCGGCGCTGTTCTTGCATATGCCGTTGCTTTTTGTGCTGCTGCTTGGATTGATCGGTTTGCCGCGCGCATTGGCAGGCCTCAAAGGTCAGTACGACCCCGCATATTATTCGGTTCCGCCGCTTAAACGCACATCGGTCGGGCTGTGGTATCTCGGCACCGCGTTCGGCTTGATCTATCTGATGACGATCGCGCGCGTCACCGTTTCATAGCGCGCAGCGCTCCGACTTTGCACGAAGATAGTTCCCGGCAGCGCTTGGCGGCGCTCGCACTATCCGTGCTCTGCATCGTTCTCGCGCTAACGGTTGCGCGTCCGCAAGTGACTCCGGGGCCGATCATGCGCGACTTCGAGTCATACTATGCGGCCGGCCGCGCGTGGACCGCGCACGATAACCCGTACAGCACCGAACTCTGGCGGCATGAACGCACGATACCAGGTGTACGCGGCGATCGCTGGGAGGCACTTCCGTTTCTCGGCTTTCCCGCTTTTCTTCCGTTGTGGGCACTCCTTGCCGCCGCACCGTTTAACGTAGCCGCTGTACTCTGGGGCATTGTCATGATCGTGCTGCTGCTCTTTGCGGTTTGGGTGATGCTCGAGCAGGTGCACGGGCGCGACGTCGGCTCGTTCTTGAGCGTCGCCGCCATGTGTATCGCATTCGCTCCGCTGACGAGCGCCCTCGCACTCGGCCAAGCAGCATTGCCGTCATGGTCGTTGATCGTAATCGCGACGGCGCTTTTCGTAAGTGCTCCCGGCGTTGCGGGGATCGCGACATTCTTTGCCGCGCTTCAGCCGAACCTCGCGATCGCATTGCTTTCGCAGATCCGGTATCGAAATGTTCTCTTTGCGATCGCGATTGCAATGTTCGCGCTGATTGCGCTCGCCTTGATCGTTGTCGGCTTTCATGGCTTCGCAAGCTACCTCGGCGAGCTTTTCGCGCACGGCGCCGCCGAGCGCCACGCGCTGATCCAGTTCACGCCGTCGGCGATCGGTTATGGCCTCGGGTTGCCGATCGTCGTTGCGAATGGACTCGGCGTCACAACCGGGATCGCCGCCGCAATCATCTGGATCGCCATCATGCTGAATCGCCGGCTAACGCGCTGCTGGCGCCTGGCGATTACGTGCGCCTTGTTGCCGTTTGCTGCGCCGTTCTTTCACGAACACGACTTCGTTATCGAGCTCGTGCCGATGCTGATGTGCCTTTGCATTGCGCCGCGACGAATCTGGCCGATCGCCGCCGCAGCAACCGTGCTCGTCGCCGTCGATTGGCTGGGTCTCGCACAGCGGCCCAACGCCATCCTGCAGAGTGCGTTGCTCGTCCTCGCGTTGCTGTGCGCGATCTTCGCGCTATCCGATCAGCCCTTGCGGCTCCATCGGTTTGCGCTGCTTGCCGCGTTGCTGTTGATCCCAGCGGCATTACTCGCGCATCGTTTTCCGGCTCCGATTTGGCCCGATGCATTGCCCGCGCACGTGACGTGGATACGCGCGACGCTTCCCGATGCATGGCATGCGCAGCTCCAAGCCGCGCATGAACTTTCGCCGCAACCGCTCTGGGCGGCGTTACGCTTGCTGACGCTATTCGGTTCTGGCCTGTTGGCCTGGTGTTCGATCGCCACAGCTCGCGGCGCCCCTTCGACAAGCTCAGGGTGACAGCGGGTTAGATGTCGACCTTCATCATATCGTCAAACGGCGTCAATTGGTTCGGATGGTAGCCGGTCAGGTCGGTATTGTACGCGTAGCCGTCTTTTAGGACATAAAGCACGATCGTCGGAACGTCCTTGACGAT
>JAFARW010000193.1 GCA_019245275.1 Vulcanimicrobiota bacterium | reverse complement strand
ATTGCCAAATCGTTCATGTCTGAGTGTCCTCATTAATAGCGCGCTCGAGCGAGTCGAGATGCGTTGTCCAGAAGGTTCGATAGCGTGAAAGCCAGGCGTCAACCTCAGCTAACCCCCGAGCATCGAGCGAGTACATGCGGCGTTGAGCGTCCTGTCGTACCCGCACCAGCCCGGCGTCGCGCAGCGCGCGCAAGTGTTGTGAGACAGCAGGCTGCGTGAGTGTAAACCGCCGCGCAAGATCACCCGCCGAGCGCTCACCGTTGGCAAGCAACTCGACGATGTGGCGCCGTGTCGGATCGGCGAGAGCCGCAAAAGCCTGCATCCCTACATACTAAAGTAGCCGCTTATATTCGTCAAGGTTTATATAACGAGATGGGCCGGGTTAAATATGCCTATTGACATCGAACATATGTTCGATTAGCATGGTGTCCCAATGCCTGCTGCGGTTGCCTTAAATTCCCATCGCGCGGCCTTCGCCGAGCTTAAAGCCGGCCTCGAGGCGAGGCACCGTGCGACCCTTGCGGCGCGGTTTGCACAAGCGGATCCGACCCTGTTCCATACCGGCTTTAAGGCTCTTGATTCGGCCTTAGGAGGCGGGTTGGCGCGCGGAACGATTGCGGTCTTCGAAGGCGAGGGCAGCTCCGGGCGAACGGCGGTTGCAGCCCGTTTGCTAGCAGCCCAGACCCAGAGCGGCTTAGCGGCCGCAATTGATGACGGCGGCCTCTATCCGCCGGGGTTGGCCGCGGCCGGTGTCCGCCTAGAACGGCTGCTGGTGATGCCGGTCAGCGATCCGCTCGGCGCGGTGCGCGCGGCCGACATTCTCATGCGCTCGCATGCGTTCGGCATCACGTTGATGCCGGTTGTGGCGGTGAAAGCCGCGCTCTGGGCGCGGCTCGCAAGTTTAACGCATCACGCGGGCGCGCTTTTGCTCGCGCTTGGCGATCAAGCCACAAATGAGCTCGGCTATTTTTCCAGCGCGCGCGTTCGCTTTCAAATCGCAAACGTGCACTGGACCGATCGCTTCGGACCATTCGCTCAACTTGCCGGTTACGAAATTCACGCCGAGGTGATCAAGAACAAACGTGCGGCGCCCGGTACGGGCGCGGATATCGCAGTTGGCGCCGCATGAGCCTCTTGTGCGTGCACATCCCTTCATACCGTTTGCAAGTCGCGTTGCGCGAAGCAGCCGGCGTGCGCAATCCTTCCGCGATTTTAGCGGACCAACTGCAACGAGGGCATGCAATCGATGCAACTCCTGAAGCGAGAGCCCAGGGCGTGCGCATCGGGATGACGCTCGTTCAAGCCCAAGCCGCAGCGTCCGATGCAACGATTCTCGTGCACGATGTAACGCGCTCTGCGCAACTCTGGGAAGATATTCTCGATGCGCTCGACGCCGTTTCACCGTTGATCGATTCAAGCGGCGAAGGCACGGCCTATCTCGATATGCGAGGGGTCTTAGGATCGCCGCAATCGTGGGTCGCGCAAGCGAAAAGCGCGCTTTCCAATGTGGAACTACGATTTCGTACCGGCTTGGCGGAAAATAAATTTACGGCTCGTGCGGCTGCGATCGTCAGCGACGGTAAAATCTGCCAAGCGGGAGAAGAGCGCGGCCTCGTCGCGCCGCTCTCCATTTCAACGCTCGACATTGCACCTGAATTGATTGTGCGGTTGGAGTTGCTCGGCATCACAACGCTCGGACAACTGGCAGCTTTGCCACATGGCCCATTCGTGCGGCGATTCGGCACGCGGGCCGCGCTTTGGCACGATCACGCAGCGGGCATCGATAGGTCCGCGTTCTTGCCGCGGGCGCATCAATTGCAGATCGTAGCGAATCTCTATGGTGAAGGGAGCGTCGAATATGAGGAGCAGGTCTACTTTGCGTTGCGCATGCTCGTCGAACGCGTGCATCAAGATCTCGACCGTTTAGGAAAGCGCGCAGCGTTGCTGCTCCTGCGGCTCGAATGCGAGAATGGCAATCAACGCGAGGTTGTAGTTCGCGTCGCGCAACCGACCGCCGAACGCGCGATGCTCTTTGACTTGCTGCGCGCCAACGTCGAAGGGCTGCGATTTGACGCGCCGATCACTGGTTTGCGGTTGCAGGCCACGGAATTGGAGAGCGGCGGAACGCCGGCGACGCTCTTCTCGGGAAGCGATCCCGATCCGCGAGCCGTTGAGTTGGCGCTTGCGCGGCTTGAATCAACGCTCGGTGATTCCGCAGCGCGCGCCGCTCTCGTTCCCGCGAACTGTTTGGAATCGAAATTTGCCTACGAGCGCTTCGGTCAGATACCGCCACGTTCCGCAACGCAGACGATTCAGCCGGATGCGCCCGTGGTTGCACCTCCGCAGTTGCGGCTCTTGAAGGTGCGTGAAATCGACGTCGTGACGGCAGATGATGCCCCGTCATTCGTCGGCTCTCCACCGCAAACGGTTCTGCAATGCGCCGGACCGTGGCGCATCGACGAAGCTTGGTTTGAGCGGCGGATCGCGCGCGACGAGTATGATGTGCTGCTCGAAGACGGCTCGCTTTACCGCATCTTCCGTCAAGGCGCGCATTGGTACGTTCGCGGCGCCTATGATTGAAGCCGCCGAACCATGCGTGCGCTTTCAACGCATCGCCTGGGATTGGTTGCAGAGCGGCGAGCTGACGCGCACACGCCATTTGCTTTCACCGCTCGAGGAGCTGGGCGGCTTCAATTACGGTTTCATCTACCTGATGCGAGTCGATAGGCAATCCGTCAAGATCGGCTACTCGCTGAATCCGATGCGCCGTCTACACGAACTCATGCCGGAGTACGGCGAGAGCTTGCGTCTGATGACGTGTTTTGTCGGCGAACCGTTCCAAGAGCGCGTCGTTCACCGGCGCTTTCGAAACTTGCGCCTACGAAACGAGATTTTCTACGCGCATCCGCTGATCGACCAATATTTTGCTCAGGCGCGCCTCGAGGTCAAAGAGCGCCTGCGCTCGGTTCACATTTGCGCCTCAATTTGTCCGCAACTCAACAAGCGGCTCGATTTGCGGATGCTCGGCACATGGCTTGCACGCGCTTAGAGGCCCGTCTCGCGTCCAAGGACTTCCAGTTTTGTGCCGGCCGGATCTTCGAAGAAGATCGCGGGGTATTGCTCCGGATCTTCCGAGAGCTCGATATTGCGCGCGCCCATGTCCCGAAGCCGCTTCAACCATTCGTCGAGTTGGCCAGGCGCAATGCGAAACGCGATTCTTGTTCCGACCGGCTGCATCTGCGGGTCCTCAATAAAGCCGATGAAGCATGCCGGTCGATCGGCTCGATCCGGCTCGGAGTATTCAAAGATGTTATAGCGCGTCGCATCTGCTTTCTCCCAATTTCCTTGCGCATCGATATAGGAATACGTTTTCATCGTCAAGCCGAGTGCCGGCATCAGCTGATCATAGAACGGCTCGACACTCTTTACCGATTGCACGCGCGTGTCGATATGATCGAATCCCAAAAACGCCATTTCGCCCCTCACCGACGATGAAAAATTACGCCGAGCTTCATTGCTGGTCGAATTTTACATTCCTTGAGGGCGCCTCACATCCCGAAGAGCTCGTGCAACGGGGAGCGGAACTTGGCTTAGCGGCACTTGCGCTGACCGACCGCGACGGATTCTACGGTACGATTCGATTTGCTAAGCATGCTAAGGCGCTGCAATTTCCGGCAATTTGCGGCGCTGAGCTGACATTCGAACGAGAGGGTGAAGAGCCGCATCGCCGCCCGCGCCTCGTTCTCTTAGTCGAGGATGAAGCCGGCTATGCAAATCTTGCCGCCCTGATCTCGGCGTCGCAACTGCGGGGCGGAAAAGCCGATGCGCGTTTGCGGCTTTCCGATTTGAGTGGGCATACGAACGGCTTAACCGCGCTTTCAGCGAGCCGCCACGGCCTAGCGGAGCGCGCGTTGCTCAGCGGTGATTCCGCCGGTGCGAAATCTGCTGCAAGCGATCTTAAAGATCTTTTCGACAACCGTTTTTATTTCGAGTTGCAACATCATTTGCGGCCGGATGACTCCACATTGCTGCAAAAGCAGCTGGAGCTTGCGAAGATCCTTCAGCTTCCGTGCGTGGCGACGAACGGCGTCGTTTATGCGCACAAAGCAGATGCGCGCCTTGCAGATGTGCTCGTCTGCGTCAAGCACAAGTTGACGCTTGCACAGGCTCGCGAGCAGCTGCTCCTGCGACCGAACTCGGAATTCTTTTTGAAGTCGCCGGCACTGATGCAGCGTATCTTTCGGCCGTATCCGCAGGCGATCCGCAACACGCTTGAAATCGCCGGACGCTGTCAATTTCGATTGGATCGGTTAGCGGGGCAATTTCCGCAATTTCCGATTCCGCCGGATCAAGCGAGCCGGCAAACCTACCTGCGCAAACTCGTCTATGAAGGCGCCGCGCGACGTTACGGCTCTCCGCTCGAGAGCAAAGTTGAGCGGCAGATGGAGTACGAGCTCGGGATCATCGCGCGCATGGACTTGGCGGGCTATTTCTTGATCGTCTGGGATATCGTACGCGCTGCGGACGAGTTGGGCGTCCTCTGTCAGGGTCGCGGCTCGGCTGCGAATTCGGCGGTCTGCTATGCGCTTGGGATCACGGCGGTCGATCCGATCGGCGGCAACTTGCTCTTCGAACGTTTCCTCTCCGAAGAGCGCAACGAAATTCCCGATATCGATATCGACTTTGCGCATCAAGATCGCGAGAAGGTCATTCAATATGTCTACGATCGCTATGGTCGCGAACATGCCGCGATGACGGCCGAAGTGATCACCTACCGCACGCGCTCGGCGATTCGCGACGTCGGCAAAGCGCTGGGACTCTCGCTCGCGCAAGTCGATCGTCTGGCCGCGGAGTTCGACGCGATCGAATCGCTTGACGATGTTATAGCGCCGCTGCCGGATTCCGTTGTGCGACGACGCGACTTAGACGCGAGCACGAATATGCGCGCCTCGCGCTTGGACGTGCCGACACCACCAGTCCGTGAGTCGCCGCCGAAGCGCGCCGCGTCGGTTTTAGGAGAGCGGCTCTTCGCATTCTGCCGGCGGATCGACGGCTTTCCACGCCACATGGGGATCCATTCGGGCGGCATGGTGATCACACGCGATCCGCTCGTTCAAGTTGCACCGGTCGAGTGGGCGACGATGCGCGATCGCACGATCGTGCAGTGGGACAAAGACGATCTGCAAGACCTCGGCCTGATCAAGATCGATCTGCTCGGGCTCGGCATGCTCTCGCTTTTACGCGAAGCGTTTTCAATCTACGCCCGTTGCACCGGCGAAAAGTCATTAGCACTGCATACAATTCCCGCCGATGACGAGCGGACGTATAAGATGATCGGACACGCCGACACGATCGGCGTCTTTCAGATCGAATCACGGGCCCAGCAGTCGATGCTGCCGCGGATGCGGCCGAAATGCTTCTACGATATCGTCATGCAGGTTGCGATCATCCGGCCGGGTCCGATTCAAGGCGATATGATCCATCCGTTTCTGCGGCGCCGCAACGGCTTAGAGCCGGTCACCTATCCGCATCCAAAATTGAAGCCGATCCTCGAACGAACGCTCGGCGTGCCGCTCTTTCAAGAACAGGGGATGCGGATGGCGATCGAAGCCGGCGGCTTCACGCCTGGTCAAGCGGATCAACTGCGCCGCGCGATGGGACACAAGCGCTCGCATCAGCGGATGGCTGAGATCTATCCGCATTTGATCAATGGCATGGTGCAAAATGGGATCGACCGCGGTGCGGCGGAGCGGCTCTTCAAGATGCTCGAAGGATTTGCGGATTATGGTTTTCCGGAATCGCATGCGGCGAGTTTTGCGCTGCTCGCCTATGCTTCAGCCTATATCAAATGCCATTTCCCAGCAATTTTTGGCGCCGCGATTCTCAATGTGCAGCCGATGGGTTTCTACTCGACCGAGGTGTTGATCAACGATGCCAAGCGCCATGGCGTCGTCGTCAAACCGGTCGAAGTCAATGCAAGCGAATTCTGGAGCCATGTCGATACAGAAGGCGCGCTTCGACTCGGATTTCATGTGATTCGCGAATTGGGAGAGGCGCAGCGGACTCAGTTGGAAGCGGCGCTCGCCCAAGGGCCATTTATAGACATCGTTGATTTCGCGAAGCGAACGCAACTGGGGCGTGAAGCGCTGGAAAATTGCGCCGTCGCGGGAGCATTTTCGCCGTG
>JAFARW010000160.1 GCA_019245275.1 Vulcanimicrobiota bacterium | reverse complement strand
CTACGAACACGGCCGCCACATGTCGGGCAATCAAGCCAGCGCGATCTACGAACGCACGAAAAATGACGCACTCGCCTTCGCGCGCGATCTGCTCGATCGCGTCCGGCGCAAATAGGGGCCGTCTCCGAAGACTTCGACGCGCTCCATGCGGCTGCAAAAAGCGCCGCATACCGCGAGGCGTTGGCAGCCGCCGGCAGCGATCTTCCGGGTTGGGTCATGCCGTTTAGCGCCCTCTATCGAGCGGATCTCAACCGAGTTGCGGATGCCCTCCAGATTGGTCGAGACGATCTTTTTATCGACCTTGGGTGCGGCAGCGGCGGCACTGGGATTTGGATCGCCGAGAGAACCGGCGCGTCGCTAGTCGGCGTCGACTTCTCAGCGGTCGCCACCGAAAACGCTACGGAGCTCGCGCAGCGTCGCGGGATCAGCAAGCGCGCCGACTTCGTAACGGCCGACGCGACGCAAACCGGGCTCTCCACCGGAATCGCTGATGCAGTCGCCTGTATCGAGGTTGTGATGTTTTCCGATGCAAGTCGAGTACTTGCCGAAATCTCGCGTCTGCTGAAACCGGCTGGGCGTGCGGTCGTCATCGCCGCTGAAGCGATAACTGACGATGCGCCTCCAATCGTAGCGCGCGATTACCGTCCTCTCTTTGCCGACAACGCGCTCGAAATAATGACGTACGACGCACTAATCCACTATCGAGAGCGGGTGCTCTCGCTCTACCATGCGATTTACGATCGCGCTGAGGCGCTTCGCACACAAATGGGCGTCGGCGCGGATTACCTCGTCGGCGAAGCTCAAAAATGGCTCGCGCGGGAACACTTGCCGCCACGAACGCGCGACATCTTTATTGTTGCACGCCGCGCAAGCTCTTAGCTTGCGCTAACAATTCGTTCAATCAGCGCTTCGTCACCGAGCGACGCGAGCGGCTCTCCGACACGCGCGCGAAAGATCGTCGCGATTTGTGAAGCGAGCGCTTGACGTTGCGCCGCGGCTAGCGATTCCCGCCGCTCCAAGAAGCGGTCGATAAGTGCACGCTCCTGCGGCGTCAGCCGGATCGCACTTTCCGATCGAGGCGCTACGGGCGCCGTAATGCGCGAATCGCGCACGACGATCGTCCCCGCCGCAAAGTCGCCTAAGCGCTTGTTTTCCGATGAAAGCAGCGTGCTGACCGCGCTGATCGCGTAGAAACCGAGCGCCGCTTCGAGAACGCGCACGAGATTGCGAACCAGCGAACTCGTGAAATCGATCGCAAACCCGCCGTCGCGCACGACGCGAATGCCCACGAGCCGCTTTCCAGGCGTTTGCCCGTTCCATGCGCGTTCGAAGATGATGAAGTACCCGAAGAAAATGAGAAAACCCAATATGACGAGGATCGCAATTGCTAAAGATTCGACCGTGCGATCTGAGAACGTCGACTTGATTGCGTGCCCATTGGAGCGAATCGCGATTGCGGTCAGCGCCCAAATTAGCGCGAGTGCGCAAATGACCTGAATCAACAGGTCGACGAAAACGGCTAAAAAGCGGCTGCCCAGCCCGGCCAGTTCGTAATCGAATGCAATGCTCTCGGGCGTCCGAACGGCGATCGTCCGATCCATGGCGAACAATGTTCGCTGCGATGAGCGATGGACCTAAGGCCTTTGGGATGTTGTTTTGCGGCGCGGCGATCGGCTTTGTGCTTGGCGCACTGGCGGGACCCGCGATAAAGAAGAGCACCGCACAGTGGTCGACGTCTCCGCCGCAGCGGCCGGGTTCGACGCCATTCAGCGGGCCAACCGTTGCCGAAGGCGGCGGCTACGACGGCGAACCTGTCAGCAATGCGTGACTGAACCGCGTTTCTTCGAGCGACGTAAGGCGGCGTGGGAGCGCCTCGAAGCGCTCGTGCAGCGTGCAGCATCGCACGGCCTGCGCCGCTTTAGTGCCGATGAAGCGATCGAACTCGGCCGGCTCTATCGTTGGGCGACGTCGGACTTAGCTTATGCGCAAGGTCACCATTTCGACCCCCGGCTCGTCGCCTATCTGAACCGCTTGGCCGCGCGCGCTCACGCGCAAGTGTATCGTGCCGGCGTCGCGAGTGGCCGAGAGCGCATCGCTGAATTCTTCGCCTCGACCTTCCCAAACGAGTTCCGCCGATCATTCATCTTCGTTGCGATCTGCGCCGCCCTAACGGTGCTCACGGCAATCATTGCATTTTCAGCGGTGTCGGCCAATCCGGAACGTGCGCTCGCGATCCTTCCTCCGCAAATCATTCCCGGCCACATACAAAAGAGTCTGCACGATTCGAATTTCGCGTTCAAGCCGGATGAAGCCGCGCAAGTCTCGGCTCTCATCATCACAAACAACATTCGCGTCGCGATCATTGCGTTTGCCGGCGGAATGACATTGGGCATCTACACGCTGTGGATTCTCCTCTACAACGGATTGATGCTCGGAGGAATGGGCGCTCTCTTCACGTCGGCAGGATTCGGTTACGATTTTTGGGCGACGATCGCGCCTCACGGGGTCATCGAACTGACGGCGATTCAAATCG
>JAFARW010000102.1 GCA_019245275.1 Vulcanimicrobiota bacterium | reverse complement strand
GATCTCCGGTGTTCTGCTGATCGATTTGCGCCGCAACGGCAACCGGACGACCTTTCCGGTTGAGATCGCTTTGCACTAACGCTGCAATTGACTGTGGCCACGTCGTCGCATAGTAGACGGACGGGCCGCCGAATATGACGATGGACGCGGTTGAAGGATCGGTTGGGTGTTCATCGAGTTGGATTGAGCGTATCCGCTTATTTCCCGCGTCAGCGAGCAGGACGCGACCGGTCGCATCGACCGCCAAACCATAAGGCGCATTATATCTCGAAGCGGACATCGGTCCATTGCGATAACCTCCGCCATCCGCGGAAAAATCTTCATTAGCTACCCCTCCGACGACATCCACATTTTTCGTCACTATATCGAGCGTGCGAATCGTGTCGCTCCGCACGTCGGTAAACATAACGCGCGTCCTGCTTAGGGCAGCAATTCCTAAGGGAAAACCGAGGAACGCATCACCGCTTAACCTTTCGGCACTCTTGCAAAGAGAAGCGAACGCCGGATTACCCGTGTTGCATTGGCGGCGTACCGGCGTGCTCGGAAAGAGTTTTTGTGTTCCATCAGGCGCAACGACAACGATGCCGATCAGATCGCTGATGAAGAGCGTTCGGTTCTTAACCGCGACGGCCAGAGGTGTGCTGCCGAAAGGCAGGGATACGACATCTCCAGTCGGCGTAATCTTGCGGAGCTGCACGTCCGCGACGTACAAGTTCCCTTCAGTGTCGGTCGCAATCCCAAGCGGTCTAGTGAATTGTGCGACCGGGCGCGGTCCGTCGCGAAGCCCGGGTTTGCGGGCGTTGCCTGCAAAGGTCGAGACGCGCCCGTCCGGCGATAGCACGCGAATGCAGTGATTGTACGTGTCGGCAATGTAGAGCTCGCCGTGCTGACCAAGAGCTATGCCGGTGGGTCGATTGAACCGAGCTTGGAGTGCAGCACCGTCACGATAACCGCCACGAACGTACAGCCCTGAATCAACCAGTGGTCCGCCTCCGGCCACCGTTCTAACGATGCCGCTCGGCAAGATAGCTTTGATGCGCTGCGCCGCGCTGTCGCTGACGTAGATCTTTCCGGAACCAACTGCCACACCGGCCGGCATAAGGAATTGCGCTCTGAGGCTCTCACCATCCGCCACACCGGAGATTCCGCTGCCTGCGATCGTTTGGACAACGCCCTCACCGTTTTCGGCTGAGACCGGAGAAGCAAAACAAAGGAGCAAGAAGACCGGACCGACGAGCGCAGTGGCCAATCGCAACGTCAGACCAGCCTTTCGTGCGTCCGTTTCTTCCAAACGAACGTGTAGAGCGCGGTTTGCATCAGCAGCACGACGATGAACGCGATCGGATAACCCATCCAAACACCCGTTAGACCATAGTGATGCATCAGGATGTAGGCCGCGGGCACCTCGATGCCCCAAATGGCGAAGATGCCGTTGAAGGTCGGCCAAACAACGTAACCGCTCGCTCTCATCACGCCGCTGATGACCGCCGAGTTTCCGAAGAGCAGATAGCTCCACAGCGTGATCATCAGCAGGCCGTGCGCGGTGGATAACGTCGTCGGCGCCGTAATGAACCAACCTAAGATGTTCCATGCGAAGATGTAGCAGACGGCGATGATCGTGCCGCCGATCACGTAGTTCAGCGCGACGCCGGAGTGAATGACGCTGGACAACTTGTCTTCACGCCGCGCGCCGATGCACTGCGCGCCGAAGATCGACGCGGCGATGCTGATCGATACGGCTGGAAATTGAACGTAAGCAACAACTTGATTGACGGCGCCGTAGGCGGCCGTCGCACTCGATCCAAAACGATTGACGAACGAAAGGACGGCAATCTCCGCGAGCGAGATCATAACGATTTGCAAACCGGTCGGCACGCCGATGCGCACGACTCGCCAGAGGACTCGCCAGTCGATGACGATCGCGTCGCGCAGCGTTTCCAAATCGAGCCTCAGCGCGTGCCCGCGCGCCCGCAGATAAACGAGCAGGGCGATGAAGCTGACCAAATTCGAAACGACGAACGAAACGGCGGCCGCGACAATCCCGAGGCGAGGCAATCCAAACCAACCGAGAATCAGCGCCGGCGTCACGAGCAACGCGATTACAGTCGAGAGGATCAAAAAGTAAAACGGCGTCTGAGAGTCGCCGGTGCCACGTAAGAACGTCGTGTAGACGAGATACAAGAAAAAGATCGGCGACGCTGCGAAGATCCACTGAGCGTAGATCGTCGAATCCCGCAGAATGTCCGGCGGCGTGTCGATCCAACGCAGCACGTCCTGTGAGAAGAGTACGCCGACGGAACCGACGATGATGGCTATCCAGAAGCTGGCGCCGAGCGTTGTGCCGGCGACCTTCTTCATGGTGTGAAAATCGCGCGCGCCGAATGCCTGCCCGATCAGAACGGTACTCCCATTCGAGAGTCCGATCAAAAACGAGATCAAAAAGAAGATAATCGGAAAGATCGCCGACACCGCGGCCAGCGCGTGCACGCCGATCAATCTGCCCAGGTAGATCGACGAAATCAGACTCGAAGCGGATTGTAAGATGTTGCTCAGGAGCAGCGGGATCAAGAAAATCCCGAAGATCTGCCACATCGGGCGCGATTCGTCGAAAACGTTGACGCCCGGCCGGCGGGCCGCTTGAGCCACCGCGCTTACTCCTCAGCAAGCAACGCGTAAATCTCCTTGCGCGCCCGATCCATGATTTCTTGAACCCGGGTTTGCGTCTGCTGGTTCTCTGACAGTTCGACTTGCGATACCGCGCGCATCAAGCGTTCGGCCGACTGACGCATCGCCTGACGGCTCTCACTGCCGGAATCTTGTTCGCGCGCGCGCTGACAAAGATCCGCAAGGATCTCATTCACGCGATCCGCATGTTCGTGCAAGAATTCGCGCCCTTCCGGCGTCAGTTCGTAGATGCGTCGATCACCCTCGTCGCGCCGCTTAACGAAACCGGCTTCCTCGAGCATCGTGAGCACAGGATAAACGCTGGCCGGCCCTGGCATGCCCCAACCGCGCTCGCGCATCTCTCGTAGGAGGTCGTAACCGTGCCGCGCACCACCGGCAAGCAACTTTAGGATCGCAAACCGCAGGGCGCCGCGCCGCATCCTGCGGCCTCGCCGGAAATGCGCGCTCCAACCCGACCATGGCCGCCCCGACCAATCACCCATATTCATATCCATTTAGCGATACTATCCGATATATCGCGATAGGTCAACATAATCATTGTGTGCCGTCTTCCGGCCAAAAGCCAAAGAGCGCGCGGCCCGGCTCCAAGTCCCAAAAGCGCGTCGCGTTGTCGCCCACACCGTAGACGACCGCAAACGGCACCGTTTCATTCGCGATAATCGCGCGGACGAGTCGTGCGAAGTCGCGGTGCGACATCCACGTTGCAGCAAGGCGTTTGAACTTCTGCTCGTCGGTGAGGTTGAGCCACCCGCTGCCCTCGCGCACGCTCGCATGTTTCGGATCGTCGGCCGCGATGATCGATCCGATCCGCACGCACGCGATCCGCATTCCATATGCGTCGCTGTAATAGCGGCCGATCGCTTCACCAAACGCTTTCCACACGCCATAGAGACCATCGGGACGATAGGGATCGTCGGTGCGCACGACGAGCCCAAAACCGGGCTCGTACAACGCCGGCGCATTCTGCACCTCGTACATGCCGACGCAATGATTCGAACTTGCAAAAATCACTTGCGGCACCCCGCAGATGCGCGCCGCTTCGTAGGCGTTGTACGTTCCGCCGATGTTCGTCGTATAGACGTCGTCCCAGGCCGCATCGACGGCCACGACTCCGGCCAAGTGGATCACGGCATCGCAGCCCGCAAACGCTTTCTTTAGTGCTTCGATATCGCGGACATCGGCCACGACGTCGCCGTGCTCCAGATCGATGCGAACGACATGATGATCTTGCGCGAGCTCGTCGCACAGACGTGCGCCGATCGTTCCTTGCGAACCGGTGACGGCAATACGCTTCATGACTTGACTATCTCCCCCACGCTATTGCTATCCTTGAGGCCGTGCGTCTAGACAAGTTTTTGAAAGTTGCTCGCCTCTCAAAGCGGCGCTCCGAAGCGCACGAAGCGCTCGAGCATGGGCGGATCGAGCGCGATGGACGGCCCCTCAAACCCGGCTATCGCGTTAAACCGGGTGACGTGCTCGACATCCATTATGCAACAAAATTGGTCCAAGTTCTGGTCAAGCAAGTCCCGGAGCGCATGACGCCGCGCATCCAAGCCGCGGAGCTTTACGAAATCATTTCGCAGCGGCCGGATGATCCCGAAGGGTGGCTGCATTGACGAACCGCGGCACGCTTTCGGCCGACACAAAGGATGCACTTGCGCGCGACTTGCCTGAGCAAGCGCATTGCCGCGTCGCGCTCGCCATCGCCCTTGCGTTCTATGGCCGCAAGTCCGTCGCGCACTTCAAAACACAGCGTCCCGCCGTCGCGCGCCTTTTCTGGGCGCTGCTCGAAGATCGCAAAGCGCGGGCGATTCGCCGCGTGCAGGACGAACGGCTCCGCAAACAACCCACCTACTCGATCGAACTGCCCGAGCAGTTTCTTGCGCCGCCGCCGAAGCCGGCGCGCCGTTGCGATCGCATCGCCGAACTGCGCGGCGCGTTTCTCGCCTGCGGATCACTCTCGGCGGGCGCTCGAGGTTATCACTTGGAATTCGTTCTCCAGTCCCCGCAGGCAGAGCAACGACTACGATCGCTTCTGCGTTCGATTCGGCGCGAGCCAAAATCGGTGCGGCGCAAGAAACGCGGGGTTCTTTACTACAAAGAATTCGAAGCGGTTACGGCGCTGCTCTCGACGATCGGCGCGTACGGCGCTGTCTTGCACCTCGAAGACGTACGCGCTCTAAAGGAGACGAAGAACCGCATCCATCGCCTCGTCAATTCCGAGGCCGCGAACCTGGAGCGCGCAACGAATGCCGCGGTATCGCAGCGCCGCGCGATCGAATTGATTTCCGATATTTACGGTTTGCGTAAGCTGCCGCGCGCGCTGCGCGAGATCGCCGAGCTGCGCGTGCGACATCCCGACGAAACGCTCGCAGAGTTGGGCCGGCGGTGCAATCCGCCCGCAACGAAATCCGCAATCAATAGCCGCTTCATATCACTACGGGTCTTCGCTGCCCGATTGCGCGGCGCACACGGGAGGCATTCACGAGCGGCTGCCGGTAAAAAGAGTGCCTTGTGAGCGTTACAAGTAACTCGGGCGCTATGCGTATCGGAATCAACGGTTTCGGCCGAATCGGCAGAAACTTCGCTAAGGCGCTTTTCGAGCACCATCCGAGCGTGCAGATCGTCGCCGTCAACGATTTGACGAGCCCCGCCGAATGCGCGCACCTCTTCAAATACGATTCAAATTATGGGCGGTTCGATGGCACGGTGGACGCTTCGAGCGACGGTCTCATCGTCGACGGCCGGTCTATCAAGGTCTTTGCCGAACGCGACCCGGCCAAGCTTCCGTGGGCGAATCTCGGCGTCGATCTCGTCGTCGAATCAACCGGCCTCTTCACCGATGCTGCGAAGGCGCGCGCGCATATCGACGGCGGCGGCGCGCGTAAAGTGATCATCTCCGCGCCGGCCAAGGGCGAGGATATCACGATCGTGCTCGGCGTCAACGACGACCGGTACGATCCCGATGCGCACCACGTCATCTCGAACGCTTCGTGCACGACGAATTGCTTGGCGACGGCCGTCAAACCGCTGGTTGATACGTTCGGCTGGGAACGCGGTTTCATGACAACCGTTCACTCCTACACGAACGATCAAAACATCTTGGATGCACCGCACAAGGATCTGCGACGCGCACGAAACGCGGCCACAAACATCATCCCGACGTCAACGGGCGCCGCGAAAGCGCTCTATCTGACGATTCCAGCCGTTGAAGGACGGTTCGACGGCTTCGCGTTGCGCGTTCCGACGCCGACCGTTTCGATGATCTACCTCGTCGCGCAAGTGAAGCGCGGCACGACGCGCGACGAAGTCAACAGCGTGTTGCGCGGCGCGACGCAGAGCGGCCGTTTGGCCGGCATCATGCAATATACCGAGGAAGAGCTTGTTTCGGCCGACTTCAAAAAATCCGAGTACAGTTCGATTGTCGACGGCAAGTTAACGAATGCGAGCGGCAATCTCGTGCAGATTGCGGCATGGTATGACAACGAGTGGGGCTACTCGTGCCGTCTCGCCGATCTGACCGCGAAGGTTCTCGAAAAAATCCCCGCTCGCGCGTAGTTTCCGACCACGAATCAACGTTGAAACTCCGGACGCTGCGCGATCTCGACGTTCGCGGCAAGCGCGTGCTGCTGCGCGAAGATCTGAACGTTCCGCTTGAAGGTAGCAAGATTGCCGACTACACGCGCGTCGACGCCGCCTTACCGACGCTACACTATCTGCGCAGCCACGACTCGCGGACGATCGTCGTCTCGCATCTCGGCCGGCCCGACGGCAAGCGAGAACCGAAGTATTCGCTTCGACCGCTCGTTGCTGCGCTCGAAGAGCGCCTCGGCATGCCGGTAAAATTTGCCGACGACTGTATCGGTGAGCCGGCGGAATCCGCGGCCGCGGCCTTGCAAGACGGCGAGATCCTCCTGCTGGAGAACGTACGCTTCCACCCCGGCGAAGAAAACAACGACCCAACGTTTGCGCGCTCGCTCGCGCGATTAGCCGACGTCTACGTCAACGACGCGTTTGGAACCGCGCATCGCGCGCACGCGTCGACCGAAGGGGTCGCGCATCTTCTCCCCAACGCAGCCGGATTGTTAATGGAAGCCGAGGTCGATGCGCTTTCGAAACTGCTTGAAAACCCGGCGCAGCCGTATGTGTGCATCATCGGCGGCGCAAAAGTCAAAGACAAAGTCGGCGTCTTCACGAACTTGATCGAGCGCGTGCAAGCTTTCTGCATCGGCGGCGGCATGGCAAACACATTCTTGTGCGCACAGGATGTCAGCGTCGGAAGGTCGTTGCGCGATGACGACCTCGCGCCGGCGAAATCAATTCTCGCGCTCGCTGCGGCAAAAACAATACCCCTGCAACTTCCGACCGACGTCGTCGTTGCGCCGGCAATTGACGCCGAAAGCGAAGCGCAAAACGTTCCGCTCGACCGAATCCGTGACCGAATGATTTTGGATATCGGCGTGCAGACGGCGCGCGCTTACTCAAGCTCAATCGAACGCGCGAAGACGATCGTCTTCAACGGTCCGATGGGCGTCTACGAACGCAAGGCGTTTCAGTCCGGCACGCGCGCGATCGGCGAAGCAATCGCCCAGGCAACGCAAAATGGTGCGTTCAGCGTTGTCGGTGGCGGCGACGCAGCGGCAGCGGCGCACGAATTGGGCTTCGCATCCCAAGTCAGCCACCTTTCGACCGGCGGCGGCGCAACACTCGAATTCCTGGAAGGTAAGACGTTGCCCGGCATCGCGGCTTTGTGCGCATGAAAGCGCTTGTCGTCGGCAACTGGAAGATGCACGATACGATTGCGCAGGCGGTGCAACTTGTCGACGGTCTGCTCGCAGTGGTCGATCAATTTCCGGACACAGTCGATGTCGCGATCGCGCCGCCGTTTACGGCATTGCAAGCGGTCTCCGAGCGCCTGCGCGGGCAATCGCGCATAGCGCTCGGCGCCCAAACGATGCACTGGGAAGATGCCGGCCCCTTCACGGGCGAGATTTCGCCACCGATGCTCAAAGATTTGGGCGTCGGCTATGTGATCATCGGGCACTCGGAGCGGCGAGCGTTCTGCGCTGAAACGGATGAGACGGTTAACAAGAAGGCTCATGCGGCGCTCAAACACGCGATAACGCCCATCATTGCGGTCGGTGAGTCACTTGACGAAAAAAGTGCCGGCCAGACGAAAACGAAGGTCGTCATGCAAACGCATGCCGCGTTAAGGGACCTCACCTCGAATCAGATACGCCAAATCGTGCTTGCGTATGAGCCAATCTGGGCGATCGGAACGGGGCGTAGCGACGATCCGCGTAATGCGGATTCGACGATGCAAGAAATTCGTTCTGCTAACGCGGAGCTGCAGGATGTGCGCATTCTTTACGGCGGAAGCGTGAAGCCGCAGAATATGGCGGGCTATGCGGCGATGCCCAACATCGATGGAGCCCTCGTCGGAGGCGCGAGCTTGGCCGCCGATTCCTTTGCGGCGATCGTGCGCGCTGCAGCACCGCGATGATGCATAAACCACTTGTACTCGCCGTCCTCGACGGTTGGGGCTGCAGCGATCGAACGCACGGCAACGCGATTGCGGCGGCTCGATTGCCGAACTGGCAGCGTTTCCTCAAGACGTATCCCTGGACGATGCTCGAAGCGAGCGGGGAAGCAGTCGGACTGCCGCGTGGCGTCATGGGCAACAGCGAAGTCGGCCACCTGAACATGGGCAGCGGTCGGGTTGTTCCGCAAGGCGTCGTGCTGATCAATGCGGATATCTCGAGCGGCGAATTCAATCGCAATCCAACGCTCGAGGCGGCGTTCGAGCACGTGCGCTCCTCAGGCGGCCGTCTGCACTTGATGGGATTGCTTTCCGACGGCTGCGTGCACAGCGCATTCACCCATGTCGTGGCGCTCATCGATGCGGCCGCGCAAGCCAACGTCGATTTTGCAATCGATGCTTTCCTCGACGGCCGCGACACGCCGCCACGCTCCGCAAAGCTCTACGTCGGCCAACTCGAAGCGAAACTCAAGGAGGTCGAACGCCCGAATGCGATCGCGACGATCTGCGGACGCTACTATGCGATGGATCGCGACCGGCGGTGGGAACGCACGCAATTAGCGTACGACGCGATCGCGCGCGGGAGCGCACCGAACCATGCGCAGAGCGGCTCGGATGCAGTTGTCGCAGCGTACGCTCGCGGGGAAGATGACGAATTCGTCGTCCCAACGATTATCGGCGAAGCGCGGCCGGTTGGGGACGGCGACGCAATCATCTTCTGGAATTTTCGCCCGGACCGCGCTCGTCAGATCACACTGGCGTTCACTCGCAGCGATTTCACACACTTTACGGTCCGGCATTATCGCAACCTAATGTTCGCGACGATGACGAAGTACGAGGAAGATTTCGACAACCCGGTGCTCTTCGGTCCCAGGCCGCAATACGAGACTTTCGGAGATGTGATCTCAAGAGCAGCGTGGCGACAATTGCGGCTCGCCGAAACCGAAAAGTACGCGCACGTCACCTACTTCTTCAACGGCGGACGCGAGGACAAGCTTCAAGGTGAAGATCGCGAGCTGATTCCATCGGATCGCTCGGTGGCGACGTACGATCTCGCGCCGCAAATGCGTGCGAAAGAGATCACGGATTTCGCGATTGCAGATCTGCGCAGGCAAGCGCACGATGTGATCGTCATGAACTACGCAAATCCTGACATGGTCGGCCACACCGGCAAATGGGAACCGACGATCGCGGGTGTGGAAGTCGTCGACGAATGTTTGGGGCGTTTAGCGGCGGCGGTCTTGGAAGCCGACGGTATCCTCGCAATTACTGCCGACCATGGGAACGCCGAAGCGAAGATCGACGACGAAGGCAATCCGCTCACCGCGCATACCACAAACCGGGTGCCGTTCGTTTTGATCGGCAAGAACGTTGCCGGTACATTGCAAAGCGGCGGCAAGCTCGGCGACGTCGCGCCGACGTTGCTGACGCTGCTTGATTTGCCGGTTCCGGAGATGATGACGGGCCGGATTCTTTTTACGCCGCAGCCGGCGCCAATCAAAACCGCTTAAGCATCGCGACACTTCAACCGATTCGATAGCACCCCGCCGGATCGACGTTGACGCGCCGTCCCGCTACCTGAAGCGAGCGTACCGCGTGATCCCAAAAACCGAACACGCGAATAACCAGCGGGCGAAGCCGTTGCAACAACGCGCGCGCATGCGCGGAAAGCGCAACCGCATCGCGCATCCAGGGCGGATGATCGCGCGGCAAGATCGGCACATCCGGCTCGATCTCCGCGACCGCCGGCTGCATCTGCGCCGGTTCGGATCGCGCAGCCTGCGGACGCTCCGGCCGGTCAAACTCAACGCGCGGGGTCTGAATATCCCAGCACCTTTCGCAAGCGCATGAGCGCGGTCAAATGCAGTTGTGAGACTCGCTGCGGCGAGACGCCCATCCGCCGGCTGATCGCGTGCAGCGTCTGACCGCGAAAGTAATGCAGCGTCAACAACTCACGATGACGCGCCGGGAGCACATCCAGGAGCATGCGCAGCGATTCGTTTTCAGCCTTGGTCGCGACAATCGCCGCGGGATCCGCCTTCCAATCGCCCGAGAGGCGCTCGCCGTTCGGCAAAGGCGCATCGAGTGAAACCGGCGCGTGGCGATACGCGTGCGTGATCGCACGCCGCAGGCCAGGCCGTCGCGCTTCCATCTCACTTGTCGTCGGCAACTCGCCGAGTTGCGTTGCCAGCGCGTAACGTTCGCGATCCGCTTCACGAATATCGCGTCGCACGCGCTCGGAGACCGGATCGAGGCGGCGGATTCCATTCAGCATCGCCCCGGCCACGATGCGGCTCGCATATTGTTCGAGCGACGGTCCGCGCGAGGGATCGAAAGAATCGACGGCGCGCACGAGACCGACGCAACCTTCGCCGACCAAATCCTCAATGTCGCTGCCGGGCACCATCCGCCCGACACGGCGCGCAATCTTCTTCACCAATCCAAAGAGGGCGCGGATTTGCGCTTCGCGCGTCTCCGCGTCCATTTCTTAGCGAAAGAGCTTGAGCGCCGCGGAGAATCGCGCCGCGTCACGTTCGGCTATCGCCTGCGCGAAAAAACTGGCCGGCAGCCCGCCAAAGTCGCCGAATGACCTCTCGATCGGCGAAAGCATCTGCTGGACTAAGATGCTTTCCAGCTGTACCGCAATCGCGGACCGCGCGGTGCTATCCACGGTTTAAGTTATTGGCGATGCGCAGCATCTCATCGGCCGCTTGAACGCCCTTCGCATTAGCTTCGTAGGCGCGCTGTGCGGCCAGGATTTGCATCATCGCCTCGATGATCGAAACATTCGACTGTTCGAGCATGCCAAATCGTACCTGCGGTCCGTGCGCACCGCCAGCGCTGATGAGTTGCGCGCGTCCCGAGCGTGCGGTTGCGGCAAAAGCCGTACCTCCGAGCGGCTCCAAAAACTCGGGCGCGGCGAAGAGTGCAAGCCTGATCCGCCCGCAATCATGCTTCCCATGAGAAGTTGTTGCCGTGACCTTGCCGTCGCTGGAAACATCGAGCCGCAGCGCATCCGACGGAATGCGAATTCCCGAAAGCCGCCAGCTGCCGCCATTCTCTAAGTTGCCGCGCGCATCGCGCGCGAATGAACCGTCACGCGTGAACGCGACTGTGCCGCGGCTGTTCCGAACTTCAAAGAAACCCGGACCGTCGATCGCGACATCGAACGGCCCGCCGCTCTTCATCAGCTTCCCCTGCTCCAAAAGCGTATGCGTGCCCAACGCGGCGGTACCCAGACCCACGCGTCCGGCCGATGCAATCTCTGCGAATGAAGCGACCGCCCCTTTGAAGCCGGGAACATCGGCGTTTGCCAAGTTGTTTGCAATGACGTCGAGGTTGGTTTGTTGCGCCGCCATTCCGCTCGCGGCAGCGAAGAGCGCCAGATTCATAGATGACCTACTTCAAGCGTGGAAGTTCATCGGTGGCTTTTTGTCGCGTCACATCGATTGCCGAGAGCACCTTTTGTGCGCTTTCAAATGAGCGCTGCGCGCAGAGAACGTCGACCATCTCAGAAATCGCGTTGACATTGGACGTTTCGATGAAACCGCTGCGGATCGACGCGCCGGCGGGCAGGGCGATACGATCGATGATCCGGCCCGCGCTCCGAACGAAGCCGCCATCGTCGATCGAGGCGCCGGATGGAAGTCGAACGGCGCCGCGTTTACCGAGCAGCAGGCGGCCGGCGTCATCGCGCAAGTGTCCGAAGCGATCGCGCGTAAACGCTCCGCTGCGGGTGTTTGAAACGCCGCCTCGAGGATCGCTCAGAGTGAATGCCCCGCGACCGATCAGCGCGAGGTCAAAGGTGCGACCGGTGTGGCGCAATGCACCCTGGTCGCTCGACTCCCCGTCTGTAATACGCGCGCCACGCGATGAAAGAAATCCGCTGGCAACGCGTCGCCGAAAGCCGTCGCTCGAGGCATTTGCTAGGTTGTCTGCCGCGATTTCAAGGCGCGACTGCGCCGCCGACATCGCACTTGCGGCCCATGCGATTCCGTCCATGTCGCAATCCTAAATGCGGCCGGTTGCCACGAAGTGAACGCCGGATTGCGCGTACGGGCCACAGAAATCAGCGTGCGATGCTAATCAAGACGGTCATACTCGCCTTAGCGATCGGCATTTCGCTGGGTGCGTGCAGCGGATCGCAGTCGCCGGCTTCTGCCGTGTCGCGGATCGCCGATCAAGAAACGCGGGAAATGCAGCCGGTCGTCGACGGTTACAAAAAGCAATCTGTCATGGGTTTCGATATCAAAGGGACGACGCTCGCCCTCTCGGTCGATGCCGAGGGTTGGAGCGAGTTAGATGAGTCCACGGAGATCGCGATTCGAAATGCGATTCTCGATGCGTGGGCGCGTGTTTGGGCGAAGCACCATCCGCGCCAGCATGCCGTGGTCCGCTTACGCGTGCAAAACTACTACGCTCAAGAGATCACCTCACAGACAAAATCAGTCTAGCCACTGTGTCATCCTGACAGAGCTTGCAGTACTCGTTCCGTGAACGCATCGGTTGAGAGCGAGCGTTCACCGTCATGCACGAGATCGGCGGTACGCGCGCCCGCTGCGATTGCTGTGCCAACGGCGTCTTCAACGCGCGAAGCGCCCATTTCGTCGTCCAAACTGATTCGAAGCAACATTGCAGCGGACAGAATCGCGGCGACCGGATTCGCTACCCCCTTGCCGGCGATGTCGGGCGCGCTGCCGCTGATCGGCTCGTACAATCCGAATTGCCGGCCATCTCGAGCAGCCCCTAGGCTCGCGCTTGGCAGGTTGCCGATCGAACCGGTCAGGATCGCAGCCTCATCTGAGAGGATGTCGCCGAACATGTTCTCGGTCAGGATGACGTCAAACGCTTTTGGTTCGCGCACGAGCTGCATTGCGGCATTGTCGACCAACAGGTGCTCGAGCCGAATATCCGGGTACTCGGCGGCGATGCGCGTCGTGACGCGACGCCAGAGGCGCGATGACTCCAAGATGTTTTGCTTATCGATCGACGTGACGAGCCGGCGCCGTCCCCTTGCGAGTTCGAATGCGATGCGCGCGATGCGCTCGATTTCCGGCGCGCGATACACCATCGTATCGACGGCAACTTCGACGCCTTCTTCAACGCGAATCTCCTTCGGTTTTCCGAAGTAGATCCCACCGGTCAATTCGCGCACGACAACCAGATCCAACCCTTCGATCAACTCTTTGCGCAAGCTCGACGCTTGTTCGAGACCGCTAAAGACGCGCACGGGACGAATGTTGGCGTACAGCTCGTAATCGCGACGTAGCAAGAAGAGCGCGTACTCGGGACGCTCTTTGAGCGGACGGCCATCGTATTGGGGTAATCCGACGGATCCGAACAGGATCGCAACGCTTCGATCGCACAGCGAGCGCGTCTCGGGTGGAAGCGGCGGCAACCCTTTGCTCAGCGCAGCGGCGCCAACGAGCGCTTCAACGCATTCGAGATCCGGTCGAACCGCTGAGAGAACTCGCGCTGCCGCGCGCGTCACTTCAGGCCCGATGCCGTCACCGGGCAGCACCGCAACGGTGTTATTCACTCGTCAACGAGCGCTAAACGCTACGCAAAAGTAAATGGCGGATGCGGGCCATCCAAATAATATGTCAGGCCTAATTCTCGAGCCGTTCCGGCAAACCGCAGCAGCACGCCGCGGAACTCGCGCAGCCTCGCGCGCCGCATCAAGAACGTAGCGCCGAAGAGATAATGTGGATTCGGCAGCGGCTCGATGCGTCGTGACGCGGATGCAAGCGCTGCGCATGCCTTCGATAACGCATTCAAGTGCGCCGCATTGCGGCCTTGCAACGCGAGCTTGTTTCCTGATGCGGGCGCCACACGCATCACATATGGCGCAAAATGCGAAGCGACGTGCGGCCCCCAGTAGACGTGCAGGCACCATTCCTGTTTGCCCGCGAGCCGGGCAAGCGCTTTGCGCCAGCGTTCCCCATTGTTCCGAACGAGCGCGTCCAATTCTTCGCGACCGCGAAAGACGGTGCAAAATCCAGCGGGCACGACCGGCCCTGCGTGCATTGCGCGTTCAAGCACCCGCTGGTGTACGGCGGCCTGCCGCGCAATCCAATTGTGATCTTCGGGATTCCATTCGCCTGGGTCGACATCGCGAATAACGAGTGCAAGATTGCCATAGGCGACCGCAGCTGCAGCCTTGCCGTCAACGATGAAACGCCGCCCGGCTAGTTCCGCCGGCACGACGCCGAAAAGTTGAACGGCCCGCGGTTGCGGAGCCGCGCCACGCGCGCGCTTAATAGACCGTGATCCGATCCGGCTTGGCAACTTCAACGCGCTCGGTGTCGGCATTTGCAGCCTCAATCGCGGCGCGGTCTTCACTTGGCGCAGCGTTTCCTTCAGCAGGCGAAACCGCCGGCGTTTTATCCAGCAGCGCGAGATGCGTTGCCAACAAGCTGCGCAGCTCGCTCTTTGCTTTCTCGGCTGCCTCAATCGCTCGCTGATGCTCGCGACGCGCTTCCGCTGCGGCATCGCCGTGCGAGTTCACCTCGCGTTCGGCCGCCATCCGCGCCTCAGCCCGAATCAGATCGGCCTCTTTGTGCGCGGAGGCTTTGACTTCGTCAGCAGTGCGCTGCGCCAATACGAGCGTGTTCTGAAGCGACTCTTCCATCGATTTGAAGTGACTGACACGCTCTTTAAGGTCGGCAATCTCCGCTTGCAGCGCTGCCCGCTCCTGTGCGTCGTCTTCGAGCGTTTCGATCACTTCGTCTAAGAACTGATCGACTTCCGCGCGATCGTAGCCCTGAAGCGCTTTTTTGAAGGTCTTGTGTTGGATGTCGACCGGCGTGATCCGCTGCATTCGCACTACCCCTTATTCATGAAATCGAGCATGCCGTCGTTCATCATCAAGTCGCGCAAGCCCGCAGCATTGATGACGACGCCGGCCGGTACGACGAGATAGATCGCCTCGGCGAGCTTTTGAATCTTTCCATCGAGCGTGTACGCCGCGCCGGAAATAAAGTCGACGACGCGCTGCAAGAGCGAGCGATCTGCATTTTGCAGGTTGACGATGACGACTTGGCGGCCTCGCAACGCATCGGCGATCTCCGCGACGTCGCTGAACGAACGGGGCGCGTAGACGCTGACCTCCGTGCCGCCGCGTCGCCCCGCGCTCGCCAGCGGCACAACGTTGCGACCGCCCGAATCCTCGTAGAAATCCTCTTCGTCCTCATCGCGAATCGAAAAGAACGAACCGATTCGGCTAAACATCCCGCTCATCGTTGTCCTCCCTCGCTCCGAAGAGCGACGTGCCGATGCGAATCATCGTTGAACCGCAGGCCACGGCTGTGCGCCAATCATTCGTCATGCCGAGCGAAAGCGTCGTACCGCCAACGCGCGCAAACGCGGCCGCAGCGCGTTCGAATGCGCGCCGTAATTCATCTTCATCTGAGGTCAGCGGGCCGATCGCCATGACGCCGTCGACGTTCAAACCGCTCTCACGCAGCTGATCCGCCAAGCGCGGGGCTTCCGCCGGTGGTGCGCCGTGGCGTTCGGTGCGCGAAATGTTGACCTGCACTAAAACGGGCAGTGCTTTGCCGGCCGCTTTGGCCGCCTTCGCCAGCGCTTTTCCAGCTTCGAGCCGATCGACGCTCTGCACGACGTCAAACACTTCAACGATCCCTCGAGCCTTGTTGGTTTGAACGTGGCCCAGAAAATGTTTAC
>JAFARW010000023.1 GCA_019245275.1 Vulcanimicrobiota bacterium | reverse complement strand
GTCAGCATCATCAAACTGAACACGGCGAAATAGCGTATCACTACGGCTGTTTCCAAAACGTACGACCCAAAGGCCGTCGAACAGCGTCTCTACGAGCACTGGGAGAAGGCGGGATACTTTCACGCCGAGCCGGATCCCGCGCGTCCGCCGTACATCATTTGCATGCCGCCGCCGAATGTCACCGACCGTGCACACTTGGGCCACGGCTCAACTTACACGGCGATGGACGTGCTCGTTCGCTACCACCGGATGTTGGGTGACTGTGCGGATTGGCTGCCCGGAACCGATCATGCTGCGATAGCAACCGAAGCGGTTCTTGTACGCCGGCTCGCCGAGCAGCATCAGTCACGCGAATCGCTCGGACGCGACGAGTATCTACGTGTCGCATGGAAGTGGTCGATCGAAACCGGTGGGACGATCGAGCGGCAGTTTCGCCGCATAGGATTTGGACCTGATTGGCAGCGCGCACATTTCACCATGGATGCTGCGCTCGCGGCCGCGGTCACTAAGGTTTTCGTGGCGTTGCACCGGGACGGGTTGATCTATCGCGGTAAACGCCTGATCAATTGGGATCCGGCGGCTAAGACGACCGTATCGGACGCGGAAGTCGAACACATCGAGCGCAGCACCAGTTTGTGGACGGTTCGCTATCCGTTCGTGGACAATGCCTCTTCAGGCGCGGAAATCGCAACGACGCGCCCCGAAACAATTCTCGCGGATGTCGCACTTGCCGTGCACCCCGAAGACCGCCGTTTTGCGTCCTTGATCGGCAAACGCGTTCGCGTGCCGCCGTTGCTGGAGCGCGAAATCCCGGTGATCGCAGATGCGGCTGTCGATCCGACCTTTGGAACCGGAATCGTCAAGGTGACGCCTGCGCACGATGCGACGGATTATGAAATCGGTTTGCGCCACGACTTGCCGATGCCGTCTGTAATCGATCTTGATGCAAAGATCACCAGCGCCGAGGTTCCGGTCGGCAGATATGAACTCATGGATCGCTTTGAGGCGCGCAGCGCGATCGTTGAAGACCTCGAGCGGCTCGGATTTATCGCTCGAATAGAGCCGTACGTTCACAACGTCGCGACCAGCGACCGTTCGGGCGAAATGATCGAGCCGCTGCTCTCGCTGCAGTGGTTCTGCAAAATGAAATCACTCGCCGAACCGGCGTTGCAGGCCTATCACGACGGCCGATTGCGCTTTTTTCCGGAGCGATGGGGGCGCACGTACGAACAATGGCTCGAAAACATTCGTGATTGGAACATCTCGCGGCAGGTCTGGTGGGGCCATCAATTACCGGTTTGGTATACGCCCGACGACCAGATCGTCGTCGCCGAGACAGCCGAAGAGGCGCGCCGGATGGCGCGCGAGCAGTTCGGCACGACAGAACTGCGACGCGATTCCGATACGCTCGACACTTGGTTCTCGAGCGCGCTGTGGCCATTCTCAATCCTAGGCTGGCCGGAGCAAACGCCCGAGCTCAAGTCGTGGTATCCGTCGCAAGCCCTGATCACTGGCTGGGAGATTATCTTCTTGTGGGTGGCACGCATGGTGATGATGGGCCTGCGATTCATGGGACGCATTCCGTTCCCCGACGTCTTCGTTGCGCCGCTCGTGTTCGACGCTGAAGGCAGAAAGATGAGCAAGTCGCTCGGGAACACCGTCGATCCGCTCGAGATCATTGAAAAATATGGTGCCGACGCATTTCGAATGGGCATGATGCGACAGATGCGGCTCGAGGGACAAGAACTGCGTTTCCAAGAGAAACGCTGTGAAGAGGCGCGCAACTTCAACAACAAGATTTGGAACGCGATGCGCTACGGATTGAGTTTGCCTGAAGGCTTACCAGCGGCGCTGCATCTGCCGCCGACGCAAGAATTGTCGCTTGCCGACAAATGGATCTTGACGCGCCTGCACGCGACGACTACGGCCGTGTCGAGAAATTTAGACTCGTACGATCTCGGAACCGTCGCCGAGACGCTCTGGCGTTTCATCTGGTACGACATGTGCGATTGGTA
>JAFARW010000195.1 GCA_019245275.1 Vulcanimicrobiota bacterium | reverse complement strand
GCAGGTTTAGGATGGATCGGCAAGCACACGAACCTGATCGATCCGCAGTTCGGATCGTTTGTTTTCCTCGGTGAGATCGTCACGACGGTTGCGTTCGATTCCGACGAACGCCTGAAAAAGAATTGCGGATCGTGTCGACGATGTATCGACATCTGCCCGACCGGCGCTCTGCGCGGCGATTATACGATCGACGCAACACGCTGCATCTCCGATCTGACTCAACGCACCGATGGCATTCCGCGCGCTATGCGGCCTTTCATCGGTACGTGGGTGTGGGGATGCGATCTGTGTCAAACGATCTGCCCGCCGACAGAGAAAGCCGGTTTGAGCACGCGGCCGGACAATTCAGCGATTTCTCAGGACGCTGCGGCACCATCTTTGGTACGCTTACTTCGCTTGCGCAGCAGTGAGTTTCGTCGTACGTTTGCGCCGACGGCGATCGGCTGGCGCGGCGCGGCGGTGCTGCGGCGAAATGCCGCGGTCGCGCTTGGCAATGCACTCGACCGGTCGACCGTTTCGGCACTGTGTGATGCGCTCGAGAGCGATCCGCATCCGATGGTGCGCGGACATGCGGCATGGGCGTTGGGGCGCATTGGCTCACCGGCTGCGATTGATGCGTTGGAAAAACGTCTGGGTCGGGAAAGTAGCCAGTCGGCGAGGGAGGAGATCGCTTTCGCGCTGGAACCCTATGCGAGCAGCGGCGCGTTATGGAGGATGGAATGAAACTGATTCGCGTTTTTTGCGCCGCTTTGGCGCTGTTGGCGATTGCGGCCATGCCCACGCCGAGTCCGGGAAGTGCGGACATGCTCCAGCGGATGCAATCCTTGTATCCACATCTCAATTCGCTTGAAGCGACGGTGCATGTTGATATTACGCTGCATACGTTTCCGTATCTCAGCCCGAGTTTAGATGGCACCTACTACCACAAAGAGCCGTCCAAAGACAAGATCGCATTTCACACGGTGCCGGTCATCGCAAAGCAATTCGACAAAGTGTATCCGCATGTCGAAAGCCCCTCTCGTTGGGAGAGCGTTTACCACGTAACCAACGAGGGTGATGACGGAACGCAGACGACCTTTAAGCTCGTCCCACGCATCCGTGGACGTATCGACCACATCACCGCGAAGGTGGACGACAAGAATGCGACGGTCGATTCGATGGTATGGCAATACAACGACGGCGGCTACGCGCGGTTGAATCAGTCATTCACGGTTGTGGACGGCAACTTCGTGCCGAAGACGCAAAACGGCCACGTCGAAGTGCCGAATTACACGGCCGACCTAACGTCATCGTTTTCAAACTACAAACTCAATCCCTCAATACCGGATAGCGTCTTCAAGCAGTAATCGCGCTTGTCGGCGTGAACCATTGCAAGAGTGGCGCTTGAAACGATCGACCTGACAGCGGGCCGGCTGATCGACCAGTTCAGCCGCCCGATCACGTATCTACGCATCTCCGTTACCGATAAGTGCAACCTGCGCTGCATCTACTGCATGCCGGAAGCCGGTCTACCCTGGCTTCCGAAGAGCGAGATCCTCTCTTACGAAGAGATCGTCGCAATCGTGGCTGCCGCCGCGGACGCCGGCGTGCGAAGCATTCGCATAACAGGTGGTGAGCCGCTGATCCGGCGCGATATTGAAAAGCTCATTTCGGCAATCGCCGCCATCCCTGGCATCGAAGACATCGCGCTGTCGACAAACGCGCTGCTGCTTGCCGACCAGATCGATGAACTAGTTGAGGCCGGACTGCGGCGAGTGAACATCTCGCTCGATACTTTGCGCGAGGACCGCTTCTTCACGATCGCACGGCGCGCGGGGCTTGCGGATGTCAAGCGCGGGATTCAGAGTGCGATTGACGCGGGCTTGCATCCCATCAAACTCAACTGCGTCGTCATGCGCGGCCACAATGACGACGAGCTCGAAGACTTTGCCCGTCTGACGATCGATCAACCGCTCTTTGTGCGCTTCATCGAGGTGATGCCGGTTCATGAAAATGCGGCGCTCCAAACCGAGACATACGTTTCAACCGATGAGATCCTCGCGCGAATCGCCGCGATCGACGATCTCCAACCGGTCGCCGGCCCATCCGGGAACGGTCCGGCGCGCTACTTCGCATTTCCAAATGCCAAGGGCGCAGTCGGCGTGATCAGCCCGCTGTCCCACGACTACTGCGAACGCTGCAACCGGGTGCGCCTTACCGCCGATGGCCGCTTGCGTATGTGTCTTTTTGGGGATCAGCACGTCGATTTGCGCACGCCGCTGCGGGGCGGGGCCTCTCGCTCCGAACTGGAGGGGTTGCTGCGGTCCGCCATGGCGATCAAACCAGAGCGCCACCACCTCCGCCTCGGGGAGCCCGCCGCCCGGATGCGAGCGTTCTCCGAAATCGGGGGGTAGGGTCACAGGCTCAAGAAGTCTCACGTTACCTCGAAATAGGGGGGCCATGCCCATGGAACATGTCTACCTCACCGCCGTTGATGCGCCGGTCGCTCATGTGCGCATCGAAGCGCTCGTTCGCGAGCATCAGACCAAGTTGGCGCGCTACGTTCGGCGCATGGTCGGCGATGCCGACGTTGCACTCGACATCGCGCAGGACGTGTTCTTTGCGGCATATCGCACGCTCCAGAATGAGCCCGATCGGCCGCTGACCCCGGGTTGGCTTTACAAGACCGCGACCAACAACGCGATTTCGTACTTGAGGAGAAAGAAGATCGTTCGATTCACGCCGCTCGACCGAGACTGGGAAGTTCGCGGTTTACGTATTGACGAGCGGAGCGCAGCGTCGCTCGATCTTCAAAGTGCGATGCATCGGCTGCCGTACGAACAGGCGGCCGCGATCATGCTGACAAGCTACGCGGGGTATTCCTCGCATGAAGCAGCTTCGATCTTAGGAACGACGGCGGATGCCGTGCGACAGAGGGTTTGCCGCGCAATGCGCACTCTGCGCCTCGTTATGACGGAGCGCACCAGCAGGCCGTGAAACAACGACGGCACGACCGCATCGAGGTCCTCGCCGGCGCAATCATCCTAGGAGAAGCAACAGATGAGGAGCGCATCGAGTATCGTCAACACATTGCGGATTGCCCCGCCTGTCTGATCGCGTACGGCGGCGAGCACGAGCTGCGTCGGCTGCATGACGTTGTAACCGACGCCAAAGAGACTGAAGTTTGGGAACCGGACGTGCGCGATGCAGTGCTGGCTCATGCTCAGTCGCGCAAGAAGCGCGTCTGGCGCTACGGGCTCGGTTTTTTTACTGCCTGTTTGCTCGTCGCGCTGATTGGGCGTTTCGTGGTCGGCTCCGGCCTGGCGCAAATCGGTCCGACGCTGGCCGATCCGATCGTCGTGAATTGGGAAAGCAACAAGATCGTTTTCGAGCGTCGCTCGGTTCGTGATGCGAAGTCGCCGGCGCCCGCGCCGCGGATGGTCGTCGTGCACAACATCGTGCAGTTGCCGCGAGCAACGGTACCCAACGGTCCACCCGCCAAGGCGAACGTGCCGGTTCGAACGCAAAAGCCACAGCGGCACGAGACCGAAGTCGCGCTCGAGCAATCGACGGCAAGCGACGTCGGAACGTCAAGCTCAGGTATGAAGGCGGCCGACAGCGGCGCTGCAGTCCAGCCCGCGATCCCGGTTTGGCGGCGCGGGGCGGTCACGCGCGCCCATTATGCGAGCGAGACGACGTCCTTCGGAGCGACGCGTTCTGAAGCGATCACGATTGCGCCGAGTTACACGATCCGGGACGCCGAGCCGGAAGGCGGAGAAACGGCGATCAACCCGCAGCCGGCGCAGATCGCGATCCTGGAAGGCGCCGAGGGGACATCCGCCTTTGAGGTCATGGTCGATGAAAACGGCGCCCCGACGAAGTGCGTGATCACGAAGGCCTCAGGATGGCCGGTTCTGGATGACGCCGTATGCAAGGCGGCAATGAAAATCCACTATCGGGCCAAGATGATCAACGGGAAGCCCGTGCCCGGCGTTTATCGGGACGCCTTCACGTTTCGAGCCGCGGCGCAGCAACAACAGCAACAGTAGCCAACTAAACAGTCGCCTTGGCGTCCGTCCTCTTCCGCTTCGCGCGCGATTTGCGCCTCGAAGATCATGCCGGTTTAGCTGTCGCCGCGCGGCATGGCGTGATCGTGCCGGCGCTCATCATCGACCCGGTACTGCATGCCCGCGTCGCAATGTCGCCGCGAAGAGCGTCTTTTTTCGTGCACGCCGTCCGCGCGCTCGACGAGGCTCTGCGCGCCCAAGGCTCTCACTTGATCGTGAGGCGTGGGCCGCTGCGGCCGACGATCCTCGCACTTGCCGGCGAACTAGATGTGCGAGCCGTAATTTGGAGCGCTTCGTATGATGCGGCGGCGATGCGCGAAGAGTCCGATCTCCGCGCTGCGCTTGAAGAACGCGGCGTGATTACGCCGATCGTGCACGACGCTCCCGCGATACCACCTGAGGAAACCGCGGCTGCTAAACTCGCGCCCGGCGAGGGCTATCGCGCACTGGCGCCCTACATCGATGTTTGGCGTTCGCGCGAAGTCACATCGCACGAAGCGCCGCTGTTGATGCGCTTCGCAGAAGTAAACATCGAGAGCGAACCTTTGCCTGACGAAAACGATTTCGCTCTTACAGACGTCGACGACGATGCTACGCCAAGCGGAGCCGCGCGCAAGCTCAAGACATTTCTACGCCAAGATGCGCTTCAATACGATGTGGCTGTCAACGTGCCGGCCGACGTTCGCACGTCGCACCTCAGCGCACATCTGTCGTTCGGCACGATTGCAGCGCGCACGGTCGTCCGTGAAACGAAGCATCGCGCGGACGATCCGTTTCTGCTCGCGGAAGAGCGCGCGTCGCTGCGCCGCTTTCTGCGATCGCTTGCGCAGCGCGATTTCTTTCTGCAACTTTCATGGTACCAACCGCAGACGCAAAGCGAGCCGCTCCAATCAAAGATGCGCCAATTTCCGTTTCGAACGACGCACGAGCATCTCGAAGCATGGAAAGAGGGGAAAACGGGCTTTCCGCTCGTCGATGCGGGAATGCGACAGTTGCATGCGACGGGGTGGATGCACCCGCACGTGCGCTCGATCGCGGCGTCGTTCTTATGTTTCGACCTGGAAGTCGATTGGCGCGTCGGCGTCGAGGAGTGGGATCGTTACTTGATCGAGGACGAACCCGCACTCGCGGCGGGCAATTGGCAGTGGGTCGCCGGCGTTGGCGCGGACCTCGCAGCATATCCCCGAATTTACAATCCTGTCAAAGGCGCGCGACGCTTCGATCCGGAGGGCGTCTACGCACGAACATGGATTGCAGAACTCGCGCAAGGCATGGCGAGAGCGCCGCAGTCGCAGCCGGCCTTACCGCTTTTCGGTAAGAACGGATATCCGCCGCCGCTCTTAGATCACGAGCAAGCGGCGCGGAGCTTCTTAGAGCGCTACAGTGCGTTTGTTAACGCAGCTACGCCGGCAGACGCTCCTCGATCCAATCGGTGACGATTGGAATCCGCACATCATCGCCGTTGTACGTCTTGATGCCGTAGACGACGCTTCCAACCAGCCAAACGGGGAAGAGCACCGCCAAAATCAACATCGCGCTGATGTTTAAGAAGGGTATCGCCAGCATCCATGAGAGGACGAGGCCGAAGAGGGCCATTCCGCCCGAAAACGCGAGCGATTGATACACTTGGCGCCGCAGATACGGCGACTGCTTCCGATCGAAGAGCGCTAAGATCGCGATCGGCGGTAACGGGTAGCCGAGTGCGACGAGCGCCCGCGATTCGACCGAATCCTCGAGCACCGACACGGGCGCCGCTTTCCGCTGCCGCGGCACGCCTCCGCGCAACTCTTCGCGCGGTGTGTTGGCAGCGTTAATCTTGGCTGCAAGCCGGCAGCTCGGGCACATACCGTCGCCGGCATGGCATGTCGCACAAATCGGCTTGCGGCAATCGCTGCATCGGGCGACTGAGGGAACGTTGCTGTGAAAGTAGCAATCCACGAGATTCCTCCCCTAAAAAACTTCCAGAAAACAATCTCAACTGGAGATACTGTTAGCGGGTCACGGAGGTTTCAAATGTTTGTCGTGACGCGAAAGATCAATGAAGAGCTGCTGATCGGCAACGCCGTTCGGATCGTCGTGCTGGAGGTTTCCGGCCGACAGGTAAAGCTGGGCATCGATGCGCCGGATGACGTCCGGGTCACGCGGCTGAAGTCCGCGGGCGCGAGTGCCGACTTGCCTAGGTCTTAGTCTTTTGGTGCGC
>JAFARW010000199.1 GCA_019245275.1 Vulcanimicrobiota bacterium | reverse complement strand
ATGCCATCAGCGACCGCCGCCGAGCTTACGATCCCAATCTGATTGTGAATTGCTTGATCGTCACCGGTTAGGAATTTCCATCGTAGAGCGCCGGTCGCGGCATCGAGAGCATAGAAATAGCGATCGAAGCTTCCAACGTAAACGACGCCTCCCGAAACAGCCGGCGAAGCGTGCACCACGTCGCCGGTTGTAAATTTCCAGCGCAACGCCCCGGTAGTCGCATCAAGCGCGTACACGTTATGATCGCCGCTGCCGATATAGAGCGTCCCATTATCGATCACCGGAGACGAAATAAACATATCGAACGGATCGGGCATCATCTCATTCTTAGGAATGATCCCGTGAATTCCGAGAGCCGTGAAACGGCGTTCACCCGCGGTGTCAAATCGCCATTTGAGTTTACCGTTAAGCGCATTTACGGCGTATACTGCGCCGTCCACGCTCGCGGCGTAAACCGTCGCGTTCCAAACCGCCGGCGAAGAACTGACGGGCCCCTTCGTCTGGGATTTCCAGACACGTGCACCGTTGCTGGTTCTTACCGCATAGATATTTCCGTCGCTGCTGCCAACGAAGACCATGCCGTCCGCCACAGCCGGCGACGATATCAGGTTACCCTTCGCACGAAATCGCCACCGAATGGAATGCAGTGTAGGTGCCATCGAGTCGTACACGCCCAGGTGAGCAGCGTTGCCACGAAACATCGCTGTGGTTGGCTCGGTCGATGCAACTGGCGCGGCGCAGGCAGCGGTCCCATTTACAGCAACAAAACACGCCGCAATAAATAGCGCGATTAAGGCGATACCGAAGGTCCAGCTCGTTCTTCCCGTGCGAACGATGCGGATGCCGCTCACGATCGCGAGCAATCCGCAGACGATGATCATGGCGAAAGAGACGTAAAGTTCACCAAGGAACTTGTTTCTCGCTGCAGCGCCGCACAGAATGCCGCCTGGAGTCGCCGCCGCGTGCGCGATGAACATCCATATCCAGGTGAGCAAAATCACGATAAATAAGCCGGCCACAATCGCGACCCAGCCGCGGCGCGCTGAAAAAGGGCCTCTCTCTGGAGAAGACATCGTCGCTCAGCATTCGCCTCCTCCGTCCGTTTTTCTGCGAGCTGCCGCGCGGGAGGTGATCAGCAGCGCAGTTGCGCCTTAAATGACCATGGCTTCGCGCGTTGTGATCGTTGGCGGCGGTTTCGGCGGGCTCTATGCAGCGCGGGCGCTGGCGAAAGCGCCGGTGCGCATTACGCTGATCGATCGGCACAACTACCACCTCTTTCGGCCGATGCTGTATCAAGTGGCAACAGGACTGCTTGCGGACGATGAAATCGCGCGGGCGCTTCGGACGATTTTCAGCGCGAACAAGAACGTCGATGTGCTGATGGGTGAGGTGAAAGGCGTCGACGCGGCGCGGCGGTTCGTTCAGTTAGATCAGTTCGACGTGCCGTACGATTATCTGATTCTCGCGACCGGGATTCGTTACAACTACTTTGGGCACGACGATTGGCGGACCGTCGCGCCGGGATTGGAAGCGCTCGAAGAAGCCGATGAAATCCGCGACAAGATATTGCTCGCGTTTGAGCGCGCGGAGAAGTTGGCCGCAACCGGCGAGGCGACGCGTGAAGCAGTATGCGCGTTGATGACATTTGTGCTCGTTGGCGCGGGGACTGTCGGTGTTGAGATGGCGGGCACGCTGGCCGAGATGTCGCGCATTACGCTGCGGAACGATTTTCGTCACATTGATCCCAGCGAGGCACAGATTCTGCTTTACGAGGCGGCCGACCGAATTTTGCCGCCGTATCCGGCTTCGTTGGCTGCTAAAGCGCAGCGGCATCTTGAAACGTTGGGCGTCAAGATCTTCACGAAGACGCGCGTGACGGAAGTGGACGAGCAAGGCATCGTTGCTGATGGTCACCGTGTCTTGGCCGGCACGGTACTTTGGGGCGCAGGTGTATTAGCTTCGCCGGCGGGTCAGTGGTTGGGCGCCAAAGTTGATCGATCGGGGAAGATTATCGTCAATTCCGATCTGTCAGTGCCGGGACATCCGGAAATTTTTGCGATTGGGGATACGGCGCACGTCGTTGCGCCGGCGCGCAACTTACTTGGGATGAAAAACAAAAAGCCGATGACGATGCCCGGCGTTGCGCAACCGGCGATTCAAGAAGGCGAATACGTTGCGCGGCTCATTCGGCGACGCATCGCGGACAAGCCAGCGCCGCCACCGTTCAGCTATAAAGATAAAGGCGATCTTGCGATCGTCGGACGGGCGTACGCGCTTGCCGATTTGCGATTTGTGCGGTTCGCGGGCTTTCTGGCGTGGGTTGTGTGGGCCGCCGTGCACATTTACTTCTTGATCGGCTTTACCAATCGGTTCCTGGTGATGGTGCGGTGGGGGTTCGCGTTCCTCACGAAACGGCGGCAGGCGCTGATTTTTCCTGGGCAGCTCGAAAAGCGAGATGACGGTGGCGCTTCGACAAGCTCAGCGTGACACAGACAAACTCAGCGTGACAGGGAGAATTCGAACACGCCTGAATCCGGTCTTAGGTCCGTAATGGCCGTCCTTCGAGTCATCGTTGTCGCGCTGCTGTCGGCGTTCGTGCTCGGATTTTCACTACCGGACTTTGTGCGCGTTTTCGGCCACCCGCTTTACGATTTTGGCTACACGAGAAACGACGCATACATTGTAGCCGTCGCCAAAGGATCTCCGGCTGATAAAGCCGGTGTGCGGCCGGGCGACCTAATCGACTTTCCTACAACTCCTTACGATGCGCGCGTCATCGGGCAAGTGCCCGGTACGATCGTACCGCACAAACTCGTGACGATTAGCTTTATTCGCAATGGGCAGCGCCGCGTTGTCACGATGGCTGCGGACGTGCGGGAACCGATTTATCGCGAGCCGTTGATCGTGGCACGCGAAATCGCGATGCTCGTTTTCATTGCGGTCGGAGCTGCGCTCTTGCTCCTACGGCCCAGCCCGATGACCTGGGGATTCTTTTTCTTCTGCTGCGCATTCAGCCCGGCGCCGTACGCGGTTGCAATGGCGAGCCTGCCTTATTCGGTCGCCGCGATCCAGCAGATCGTCAGCACTTTGCTCTTTTCAGCCGGCGCGGTGGGTTTGGTCGTCTTTGCTCTGCGCTTTCCGTCCGGTATGCTGCGCCGTCCCTGGCGCGTCGTCGCAGAGCGTATCAGCCTCGCGCTGATCGTACCTCTTGCAGCGCTCAGTGTTTGGTCGACGATCCGCTTTCAATTCATCGATTCCAGTTCGCGAGTCGCCGCGCCCGTGCTGCTGATTATTGGATTTTCATATCTTACGCTCGCATGCGTCGCTTTGCTCTTCACATATTTCTATTCCAGCGGGCAAGAGCGGTCGCGGATACGCTGGCTCGTTGTCGGTTCCGCAGCAGCGCTGATTGCAAACGGGATCGACGCCTTGCTCAAACCGTCGGCCCCATATTGGGCACATGCATCGCTTGAAGTCCTGACTATTCTGATGCCGCTTTCGATTGCATATGCGGTGATCCGCCATCGCGTGATTGACGTCTCATTCGTCGTTAGCCGGGCGGTCGTTTACGGGATTCTTACAACGATCATCGTCGGCATTTTTGCCCTTATCGATTGGCTGCTCGGACGGGTTTTGGCACAAACGCGACTTGCGCTCGCCGCCGAAGTTGCCGCGGCGCTTGGCCTCGGATTTTGGATGAACGGCTTACATAAACGAATCGACGATTTTATCGACCGCATCTTATTCCGGCAGCGCTACCTGGCTGCACAACGACTTTCACGCGCCGCCGCCGGTTTGCCGCACGCCGTTGCAGACGCCGCCGTCGATGAGATGCTGGCCGCCGAACCCGCAGACGCACTTAAGTTGGCGTCGGCTGCGGTCTTCCGACGCGCAGATGATGGTTTCGCGCGACAAGCGGCGCTGAATTGGCCCGAAGATTCAATGAAAACGATCGCGCCCAGTGAGCAACTGGTTTTGCTGCTCATGGGCGAGCATGGACCGCTGCGTTTACGCGATGCGGGATGGCAACGGGCGGATTTGCCGCATGGCGACAGAGAGCCCGCGCTCGCGGTACCGGTGCTCGTTCGCGATCGGCTGATTGCGCTCGCGCTTTACGGTTCGCACACGAACGGCGAGGAACTCGACCGGGACGAAGTCGCGCTGCTCGATCGGCTCGCAACAAGCGCTGCGGCCGCATACGATCATCTCGACGCTGAGGCGTTACGTCGCGAGAACGCTACGCTACGCGAACGCTTCGGGCTTCAAAGCGACGCTATGAGCTCTTAAGCCGCGCTACCAGACACCCAGTGCTGCGTCGATGCCGCCGGCGTCGATAAGTATGTTCGTTGGGCTTGCTGCGCCTGGCGCGAATTCAAACATCTCGTGCCGGTCCCAGTTCGGCCAGTAAATGGCGCCGTTCGGAGCGACGCTTAAGGCGCCGTAAAATCCGGCTTCGCCCGCGTTTATATAACGCGTCGGCGTCGTGCTTCCGGGCGCGTGCACCGAGATGGTGCCTCCAGGTCCGCCGGCATAGATATTGCCGGCCGCATCGGCTCCGATTTCGCCGCCACCGAGGCCTTGAAGATTCAGATTCGTGACGGTCGTCGTTCCAGGCGCGACACTATAGACGGTTGATGTCGGCGTTCTTATGCTCGAAGTCCCGACGAGCAGATTCCCATTCCTGTCAAATGCGAGTCCACTGATGCCACTGTGATTCTGGTACGGCAGCACGATCGTCTGAGTGGGCGAGCTCGCTGACGGCGGGTACACGAGAATCACGAGATTGTATGACTGCGTATCGCTCACGTAGAGATTGCCGGACGTATCGACGGCAATGAAACCGGGTGCGTAAAGACCGCTGGTGATCCCCTTGAACGGCGCGGATGCTCCGGGCTGATATTCCACGATATTCGGCGGCCACGTGCTGTTCGAAACATAGAGGACGCCGTGCCGGTCAACCGCGAGCCCGTCCGCCCTCCGAATCCCCTGCGTAATCGATCCCATGGGCGACGGATTCTTGGCGTAAAGACTGTTCGTGTAAACCCCGACGCTCGCACCAAGCCCCGCAACGAACAGCACATGGTTCGGAGTGCCACCGCCGCTGGAGAGCTGTTCGGGATGGGTTGCCGCTGCTGGAAGGCTTAATAGTGGTGAGCTACTGCCAGTACCGCCGGCGCAGCCGGCCGCGACAACAACTATGAAAAGAAAGAAAGTCTGAAAAACGCGCTGAGTCAAAGGCCGACCTCCACGCTGTTGCTTGCTCTCAAGCTAGGTCGACTTTGTGAAGAATGTCTGAAAGTGACCTTTTTGCGACGAATCAATACGAGTGGCGCGATGAACAGTGCGCGTTGAAGATTCCGAACGGACACCACGCCGCCTTGGGCACGCCATACTGCTTCATCTGCTCGACGCCCATTGCGCCGCCGTCGCTAATGATCAAGCGCCACATGCCCTTTGATTTTCGATAGAGCGATTGACCGCCGCCCGCGCCGTACCAGCTGCCGAGCGCGTAATTACTATTCACGACAACCCACGGCACAAACGGACCACGCATCACTCGCCGCACCGCCTCAACGTCGCGGCTGGGTCCGCCGTCTTTGCCGACACCGCTGCATGGACGATCATCTTGCGGGCTGGGCATGCCCGCCATCAGTGTATTCTCGTCGCGCGGAGAGAGCGCGTGGGCCCGAAGGCGGCAACTAAAGTTTACGATCTCCAACGCCTGCCATCCGAAGGAAAAGCGCTCGACAAGAATCGGCGCATGAACTAGTTCTCCTTCGACTCTGCCCCCTCGGCTGAGCACCATTGCATATCGGGCTGTGTGATTTGTTCGAACGGATGACAACGAACCGGCGTGGTAGATCACGTTCGCTACCGCTTGCTGGGGCGTTGAACCATAATTTGCAGCGCGCGTCAGAGCGGCCGTTAGGACGACCAACGTCAGCGCTAGCGCGCTATTCAACTGGTCCTTTGTCGGGGATTCGGCGCATGATCTCATGCGCCAATGCGTTCGCATCAGCTCCCTGATCGAGCGTTACCGCGATGCGTGGAAATTGCTCGGCGCGGGTCTCGATGACGAGGCAATCGGATGCGCCTCTCAAATCACAAAATACAATACCATCTGGTCCGCCGAAGATGCCGGCTTGTCTTCCCAGCCCGACATTGATTCCGCTAAGCCGGAATTGAAGCTCCAAATCTTCAAAATTGCTCACGT
>JAFARW010000166.1 GCA_019245275.1 Vulcanimicrobiota bacterium | reverse complement strand
TTACCACATCAAGCCGCCGGCGGAGCAGACGCTCGACGTGACCCTCGTAAGAACGCTCGAAAAAGCGCAGATGGCTGCGCAGTTCATTCGCAAAAATCGCTCGCGTCGCGCCCGACTCGCGACCGGCGCACACCCGTGGAATTTTTGGCGCGCGCGTGCGCTTGCTCCGAAGTGGCTGCTTCCGCTGTACGCCGGATTTGCGGCCGACGAACGTATGCCGCCGGTCTTGCGCGCCGTCGCACGACATCAACTGATAGATGGAATGTACGTTCATGAATTGCAGCGCGGGTTGCAGCAATAAGCCGCATCCTGCTCATACGGGTTGACGGGATAGGCGACGCCTTAGCTTGCGTGCCGCTGGTTGCATCGTTGCGTGCAGCCGGGCACTCTGTCAGCGCTCTGCTCACGACTAGAAATGCGGACGCGTTCGCTCACAAGACGTTCGAGCACGTTCACGTTGTCGAACGCATTCCGTGGCCGAAACATGGATACACGCGGGAAACCTGGAGTCGTGCACTGCCGGAAGCGTGCGCGCAGCGGTACGACGTTGCGCTGATCGCATCGGAGGAGCCGGCTGCATACGTCTTTGCACGGCGGGCCGGGATCCCGGACCGGCGCGGCTTTCACAACGGACTGCAGAAGCCGCTCAAATCGTTTTGGGCCCGCCGCCAACTGACGACGGCGATTTACCGGCCCGCGCATCCGCTGCACCCGCGCCATGAGGTCGACGTCATGTATGATTTGGGACGCTCGCTGTACGCGGAGCCGCGGCCGTCTCGCGATCCGCAGATCTTTGCAGAGTTGCTGGTCGAAGGGCCGGTGCTGCGTAACAACGTTCCAGCGGTGCAAGTGACGCGCAAGTGGTTGTCGCGCCGGCGCGATCCGGATCTCGTACGGCATTGGTTTGCGCAGCTTAGTGCGGCGCAGCCCTTTGAAGGGTTTTGCTCCGCGGAAGAAGGGACGCTCGGGGAGCTGATCGGCAAGCCGGCCGGCCTGCGAATGCGTTACTTTGACACGGTGAAGGAATGGAAGATGGCGATCGCCGCAGCGCCGTACGTGATCACGCCCGACACCGGAGCCGCACATCTGGCCGGCATGCTCGCGATCGACTGCACGGATATCTTTGAGTCTGATCAGTTCGAGCTGCAAGCCGCGCGTTGGTCGCCGTGGTGCGGGCGAAACGTTGTCCGGCCCTTTCCGGCCGACCGCGACGGTACGCAAAACTTTGCGCAGCTGCTGCTCGAGGATTGGCGAACGCGTTGAGCAGCGCGGCGGTAGTCATCTGCGCGGGCGGCGGCATCGGTGATTCGCTGCTCGCCTCACTGTGTGCGCGCGCGCTGCACAAGAAGTTCGCGCGCGTCGACGCATTGACGCTGCCCGGACATCGCGACGCGCTCGAACACGTTCCGGATATCGACGCGGTTCTCGTCGACGACGGTGATTCGGTCACACCAATCGCCGACCGTCTGCGAGAGCGAAGGTACGACGCGGCCATCGTGACGTGGGCGACGCGCCGAACCGCGCAGATCCCATTTCTCGCGCGTATTCCGGTACGCGTCGGTCAAGCGCAGCGCCTGTATTCAAGATTGTTCACACATCGAGTCGTCGTACGCAGCGAGCGGGGCGACGTGATGTCGCATTGGTCGCAGATCTTGCTCGACTATCCGCGCGCCATCGGTTGCGATACCGACGATCCTTATCCGCGTTTTGAAACGACGCCCGCCGATGAGCAGGCGGCCGATGAGATGGTCGCGCGTCGCGGCTTGCGTTCACCCTTCGGCATCGTGCACGTCACGTGCGCCGCGACGGCAAGGCGTCCGTATTGGCCGCTCGAGGGTTGGAAGGCGCTAATCGAAACGCTGCAAGCGCGATTTCCCGAGCGCATCCTCATCAGTGGTTCGCCCTCCGACGTCGCGATCGGAGAATCGCTCGCCGAGGCGACGGGCGCAACAAGCCTTGCAGGTCAAACATCCATCGGAGCGTTCGCGTCGATTGCGAAGCGAAGTTCATTCTTCATCGTCATGCACAGCGGGCCGATGCACGTCGCAGCGGCGGTCGGAACGCCGACCGTCGGCATCTTTCCGCTGCAATGCGACTTCCCGGATCGCTGGGCCCCGCTTGGAAGGCACGTGTCCGTCGTGCGCGCGAGTTTTCGATGCCGCCCACGCGAGCGAATCGAGACTTGCCCGGATTATCTCTGTATTGCAAATCTCGACGTACCGCGCGTTCTTGCAGCGCTGAAAAGTCTCCGCGCGGCTGCGGCCTGATGCGCGCAACGATTCAGCTCTGCACTTTCAACCGGGCGCGACTGCTCGAACGCGTACTTGAAGGCTGCTTCGAGCAGACGGTCGGGCACGATGTCTACGAAGTTGTCCTGGTCAACGATGGGTCGACTGATGAAACGCTTGAGGTGATCGAACGCGTGCGCGCAACGGCGACCGTGCCGTTCACCGTGATCAATCAAGAAAATTCCGGCTTGGCGCGGGGTCGCAATGCCGGCATTGCTGCTGCGCGCGGCGAGCGGATCATCTTCATTGATGATGACGTGTTGCCGGTGCCGTCGTTTGTGGGCGAGCATCTGCGGTCGCAGGCCGAGCACCCACACGATATTGTTCGCGGAGCCGTGATCAACGCGGAGAACTTTGACGAGCTGCCGCCGCCGATCTATAGCTGGCGCAACTACAGCGGCAACTTTTTTTGGACGAGCAATGTCTCGGTGCCGCTTGCTACGCTGCGCGAGATCGGCGGCTTCAACGAAAACTTCGCAGAGTATGGCTGGGAAGACATCGATGTCGGATTGCGGCTGCGAGCGCGGGGTCTGCGGTCGATCCTGAACCCTTACGCGATCGCGTTTCATTTTAAGCCGCCGCCGCGGAGCGGAGACGTGCCGCGGATGATTCGGCAGGCGCGCGCCCAGGCGCGCACCGCGGTACAGCTCGAGGCGATTCATCCACTTTGGCGCGCTCGTCTGGCAACTGGGAACACAGTCGCTCAACGCTTGCTGCATAAGTGGATCCGCGGCATCGGAGCCGCGCGCTACTTCAATCGCGTGCTGCGAGATGCGGCGCCCGAGCAGCCCCTGACCGGCGCGCGGCACTGGTTCGCAAAGCGGCTCGCGGCCGACGCGTACTTCGAAGAACTCGAACGCGCGCGCACGCGCCAAACTTAGTGCACATCCTCCTCTCGCGCACGGATCGAATCGGAGACTTGATCTTGAGCACGCCGGCGATTGCGACCGTGCGCGCTTCCTTTCCGGATGCGCGCGTGACGATCGTAACGAGCGCATACAATCGCGTCGCCGTCGAACGCAATCCGAACCTCGATGAGGTTCGCTCGATTCGAAATTCCGAGCGACCGTCGACGCTTGGTTCTGAGTTTCGCGGAAAGGTTGACCTGGCAATTGCGCTCGCGCCCCGCGCGGCCGACTTTGCGATCGTCGGGGCAACGCGCGCGCCGATCAGGATCGGCTACACCTATGTCCGACGGTATTTTGCGCGCTTGACGGGGCGCATGTATCTGACGGATCTGGCGCTATCGCAAGCGGATCCGCTGCTGGTCGATCGCAATCCGCTGCGTCCCGTCCGTCATGAGGTCGAAGAGCTGCTCGACCTCGTTGCACGCGCAGGCGCAACGCGGCGCGTCGACGATCTTCGGATCGACATCGTCGATCGCGATCGCCACGCGGTGGCCCATCTGCCGGCGAACTCGTTGACGTTCCACCTTGCCGACCATTGGCTGCGTGATGGAAGCACGCTCGAGAACACGATCGGGCTCTTGCGCGAATTGCACCGCTTTGGGTTGCCGGTTGTCGTCACCCATGCCGCGGAACATCGAGCGCAGGCGGCCGTCATTTCTCGCGCTAACGTCGTCGATGCGGTGGTCGGCGATCTGACGTTTTTTGAGTGGGCGGCCGCCTTTGAACGAGCTCGCTGCGTGGTGACCGTTGACACGGCGGCAACGCACGTTGCCAGCGCAATGCGCAAACCAACTGTAGTCGCCTTCGAGGACCGATTTTTTCATCTGAGCTCCCAGGAGTGGGCGCCGTATCGTGTTCCGCATGCGATCGTGCGCAAGCCCGCGCATGAGACTCCGGCGGAGCTCGACCGGTTGCGAGCGGACATTGTCGCCGGCGTCGCCGGAGTTTTGCAGCGAGTTCATGCCTGATATCTCGGTCGTAATTCCAACCTACAACCGCCTCGATACGCTCGAGTACGTGATCCCCTCATTGCTCGATCAAGACCTCGATCCGAGCCGGTACGAGGTCATCGTCGCCGATTCGCAATCGAACGATGGAACGGCCGAGTTCTTCGAAGCGATCGCGCCGGTCGCACGCAGCGTACGTCACCTTCCAGGCCGTTACTCGGGACGCGCGGCGGCGCGAAACGCAGGCATCGAAGCCGCAACCGGAGAGATCGTCGTTTTCAACGATTCCGACATCATCGCGTCACGCGATCTGCTCACACGCCACCTGGAACGACATACCGGACAACGTGATATCGCGGTCGTCGGTCAGGAAGTGCAAGCCCATTCGCTTGCCGAGTATCGGATGAAGCGTGATCATCCGGAATTGCGCGCGCCACTCCATCCCGAGCGGCGCAAGCGACTATCGTGGCTTTACTTCTTAACCGGGAACGCGTCGGTGCGCCGTGCGGACCTCTTGCGCGTTGGTTGCTTTGACGAAAGTTTCACCGGTTACGGTCACGAGGATCTCGAGTTGGGGTATCGCCTGCAGCATGCAGGCGTGGCAATCTGCTACGAGCCGCGCGCCGTTAACTACCATCTTCAAGACGTGCCGCATGAAGACCAGAAAGCGAAGATGGAGCTTGCGGGGCGCTCGACCGTGCGCTTTTATCGCAAGCACCCGGACTTCGCCGTCATGGCGAACCTCGGCATGACCCCGGTTTCTCTCGGCATTCATTCCCTCTTTGAGAAGATGCCGCGCGTCGTGCAATATCTCGACGAGCGGGCGGAGAGTTCCGCGCTGGCGCGCAATCTCGTGCAGCAATATCATTATGTCTCAGGTATCAAGTCGGCGCTCGCGCAGAAAGACGGTCAATGAGCAGACGAGCGTGCGGTGAATTACGCGCCGCCGACGTGGGAGCGGGTGTTGAGCTCGATGGTTGGGTCAACCGGCGGCGTGACCATGGCGGTCTCATCTTCATCGACGTACGTGATCACACCGGAGTCACGCAGGTTGTCTTTCACCCCGAACACGCTGCCTTCGAAACTGCGGAAACGCTGCGGCATGAAGACGTCGTGCGCGTCCGTGGAATGGTTCGCCGGCGACCGGCCGGCACCGAAAATGCAAAACTGCCGACGGGCGAAATCGAGATCGTCGCCGACCAACTGCTGATCTACAGCCGGGCACTCGTTCCCCCGTTTCCGATCTGGGGCGACGAAGACATCGACGAGAGCGTACGCATGGAGTACCGCTATCTCGATCTGCGCCGGCCGCGGATGCAGCGCAACCTGCGGTTGCGGCATCGCATCGTCAAAGCGATGCGTGATTTCTTCGATGCGCGCGGCTTCGTTGAGATCGAGACTCCGATGCTGATCAAGTCGACGCCCGAAGGCGCGCGCGACTATCTCGTTCCGAGTCGCCTGCACCATGGGTCGTTTTACGCGCTGCCTCAATCGCCTCAGGTGCTCAAGCAGCTCTTGATGGTCGCGGGCTTCGGGAAATACATGCAGATCGCGCGGTGCATGCGCGATGAAGATCAGCGCGCGGACCGGCAACCGGAGTTTACGCAGGTCGATGTTGAGATGTCGTTCGTCGGCGAAGAGGATGTCTTCGACATAATGGAGGCCTGCATGGCCCACGTCTGGCAGGACGCATTGGGAGTAACGCTCGCGTTGCCGTTTCCGCGTCTGCGCCACGCGGACGCAATCGCTCGCTACGGCTCGGACAAACCGGATCTGCGTTTCGATCTCGAGCTTGCCGATCTCTCGCCGGCTTTCGCGAATTCGGAGTTCAAAGTGTTTCGCGACCAAGTCGCTTCGGAAGGCGGCGCCGTGATCGGTTTGCGCTATCCCGGTGGGGCCGCGCTCTCCCGGCGCGATTTCGATGCGCTGACCGAAGAGGCGAAGCAAGAAGGCGCCAATGGTCTCGTCTGGATTGCGCTCGATCGTGACGGCATACGCAGCCCGATCGCTAAGTTTTTAAGCAGCGAAGAGACGACGAGCGTC
>JAFARW010000042.1 GCA_019245275.1 Vulcanimicrobiota bacterium | reverse complement strand
CCTTGAAGACATCATGCCGAGCGGCTTTGCGATCGTCGGTTACTCGCGCACGAAGTTTTCGGATCAAAAATTTCGCGACTACTGCAAGCAGAGCGTTGATGAGTTTTCGCGGTCCGGACCGGCGAAAGAGCCGCTCTGGAGTGATTTCGCCGAGCACATTTCGTACATAACAGGCGAATTCACCGACGCTTCCGATTACCGGCAGCTCAAAAAGAAATTCGACGAGAACGACAAGCAGTTCGGCACGAAGGGTAACGTGCTGTTCTACCTCTCGACGCCGCCGCAAGTCTTTCCAACGATCATCGCGCAGATCAAAGAGGCCGAGCTCGATCCGAAATCGAGGACTGAGGGCTGGACGCGGGTCATCATCGAGAAACCGTTCGGAACGGATCTCGATTCAGCGCGCAGTCTGCAGGCCGAAGTTGAAAAAGTCTTCGACGAGAGCCAGGTCTATCGGATCGATCATTATCTCGGCAAGGAACCCGTGCAGGACATCATGGCTTTGCGTTTTGCCAACATGATCTTCGAGCCGATCTGGAATCGCCGATACATCGACGGCGTGCAGATAACGGCGGCGGAGACGATTGGCATCGAACAACGCGGCGGTTATTACGACCACGCCGGCGCGCTGCGCGACATGATCCAAAACCATGTGATGAATCTCTTGGCATTGGTTGCGATGGAGCCGCCGGCCGGCTCCGACGCCGATGCGATCCGCAACGAGAAGTACAAGGTGCTCTCGGCGGTGCGTTCGTTCGGCACCGACGACGTAGCCGAACGAAGTGCGCGCGGACAGTACGGCGCCGGTGACGTCGATGGTCAACCCGCGATCGCTTACCGCCAAGAGAAAGACGTCGCGCCGGATTCGAACACCGAAACCTACGCCGCAGTAAAACTCTATGTCGACAATTGGCGCTGGGCCGGCATCCCGTTCTATCTGCGCAGTGGCAAGCGATTGGCGCGCAAAGTCTCGGAAATCGCCGTACGCTTCGCCCCTATTCCGCAGCGACTCTTCGGCGAGCGCACCGACGCGATCGAACCGAACGTCCTTGTTATGAAGATTCAGCCGGACGAAGGCGTGACGCTGCGCTTTAACGCGAAAGTCCCGGGTCCGAAGAACCACATCCGCGGCGTCAACATGGATTTTAATTACGGTACCGGCTTCGGTATCGAATCGGCACCGGCTTACGAACGGCTAATCGGCGACGCGATCCGCGGGGATGCGACGTTGTTCACGCGCTGGGACGCCGTGCAGCGCGCTTGGCAGATCGTGATGCCGATTCTCGATGTCTGGTTGAATAAAAAAGAGCTGTCGTTTCCGAACTATGAGGCCGGATCGCAAGGTCCGGCGCTGGCAGATCGGTTGCTCGAGGTTGACGGTCACGCATGGAGACGGATTTGAGCACCGAGACGATCGACGTCGCAAAGATCGAGGAGAAACTCAAGGAAGGTCGCGCGGCCGAGGGCGCGACGACTGCAACGACGATGAACCTGATCGTCTACATCGACGATCGCTCGCAACACGAGCGCGCGTTACGGCGCGCTGAGGATTTCTGCGAGAAGTATCCGGCGCGAGTCGTGATTGTGGATGCGACACGCAAAGGCCCAGGCAAAGCGGAGAGCTGCACGCGACCCTTTGCGGAGGGCACGACGATCAATGCCGAGCGGATCGAACTGCAAGTCAGCGGACTGCAAGCGGAGATCGTCTCGTCGAGCGTCAACGCGCTGCGGATCGGGGACATTCCGGACGTGCTTTGGTGGACGAGCCGGCAAATGAGCGAGCACGATCTCTTTCATCAGATGATTCCGCTCGTGGACGTCCTGATCGTGGATTCTTCGGGTTTAGATGGTGCGCCGAACGGACTTTGCGAAGTCGCGGCCTTTGCCCAACGCTCGCATTCGCTCTTACTGCGGGATCTTGCCTACATGCGGCTTTCGCCGTGGCAGGATATGGTCGCACAATTCTTCGACGACGAGTATTTTTTAAGCGACCTCGAGCGGATCGAATCGATCGAGATCGCCTCGGGCTCTGCGGCTGAAGCATATTATCTTGTCGGCTGGCTTGCAAGCCGTCTGGGATGGCAACCCTGCGATCGCTCTACGCTCTGCGATTCATCGGGCCGAAAAATACGCATCGACTTCAAGCATAGGGGCGAATTGCGGCGCGTGATTCGCGTTGCGCTCTCCACCGCGAAGCGCACTTTTGCCGCGGATCTTTCAGAATCCGCAGATACGGTGTGCTTAAGCGTCAGCGATCAAAGGCATAAGCGCTGTACTCCGCTGCACCATATCGACAATCTCTCGCTCTTGGAGAAAGCGTTTCTCTTCAACTCCAAAGACGACGTCTTTGAGGACGCGCTGCGCGTTCTTTGCGATCTCTTCAAGTTTGAAGCCTGATCTACAAGTCTTCGAGCAGCCGGCGCAGGTCGCGCAAGCGTTGGCACAGCTCTTCATCGATTCGGCGCGCATCGCCATCGCCGAGGCTGGCCGCTTTCGCGTTGCGTTAGCCGGCGGCACGACGCCGCAAGCGGCCTACGAACTTTTAGGGCAAGAGCCGTTACGCGAGGGCGTCTTTTGGAGCGACGCCTTCATTTATTTTGGTGACGAGCGCTGCGTGCCATCCGAAAACGAGCAGTCCAACTTCCGGATGGCCAACGAAGCCTTTCTCTCGCGGATAGAGATCCCGCTCGGCAACATTCACCGTATGCACGGCGAAGACGAGCCGCACGCCGCCGCTGCATCGTATGCACGCGTTCTGGTCGCCGACATGGGCGCGCTGCCGCGCTTCGATCTCCTGTTGCTTGGCCTCGGCCCCGACGGCCATACGGCGTCGCTCTTCCCAGGAACGCCGCCCACTACGGATGACGCGCTGCTCGTAAGAGCGCCGTTCGTTCCGAAATTTCAAACGTACCGGCTGACCGTAACCCCGCGCGTTATCAACAATGCGCGCCACGTCGTCTTCACGACGCAGGGCGAAGAAAAGGCCGCAGCCCTCGCGGCCGTTCTGGAAGGTCCGCGCGAACCGGAAAAGTATCCGGCGCAGATCGTTAACCCGACGAGCGGATCGCTGACGTGGCTCGTCGACCGCGCAGCGGCCTCGCAACTAAAGAACGCAGCGCGCTTTTCTTAGAGCGCATGAAAGCAAAGATGACGCTCAAGCGCTTCGATGCGCCCGATTCGACGCGCAATTTTCCCAAGGGCCGTTTTGATGGCGTGACGATCGGCGAGATGACGATCGGCCGAGCGGAGTATGAGCCGGGCTGGGTGTGGTCGCGCGATGTCGGCGCGGCATCCGGGCAAACGCTCTGCCAGATCGAGCACCATGGAATGGTCGTATCCGGCGCCGCTACAGCTGAGTTCGAAGACGGAACGGTGCTCGAAATGCGCGCGGGCGACTTGTTCTACATTCCGCCTGGTCACGACAGCCGGGTTGTCGGCGACGAGCCTTACGTGTCGCTCCACTTCTCCGGCGCCGAGAGTTACGCTAAGCCAAAATAGTCGCTAGCGGTTGTACGCGGGCGAGCCGATTGTCGTTGCGTCGACGTTGTTGTCTCTTAAGATGGAGCCCGTGACGCGCTGCAGTTCGACGCCGGCTTTGTTCAAGTCGGTCTGAGCTTGCAACTCCCGGCCACGATTGTTCGCGAGATCGAGCTGTCGCTGCAAAACGAAGTACGTCGTTGAAACGCCCGCCCGAAAGCGACGGTTTTCGCTCGCAAGAACTTGCTGCGAAGCCTCGC
>JAFARW010000175.1 GCA_019245275.1 Vulcanimicrobiota bacterium | reverse complement strand
CGATCAGTTTACGGGCGAGCGTGTAGCCATTGGTGTGCAAACCAACCGCCGGCAGTCCGATGATCGCATCGCCGGCGGTGACGTTTTCTGGTTTTGGAATGTCGGCAACCCTGACGCTCCCGACGATTGTTCCCGCGAGATCGAATTGCTCGGCGCCATAGACATCCGGCATCTCCGCCGTTTCTCCGCCGAGCAGCGCGCAATTGTGCTTGCGGCATGCATCTTGAACCCCGGCGACGATCTGCGCTGCAGCATCCGGATCGAGTTTGCCGACGGCAAGGTAATCCAGGAAAAACAGTGGATCGGCGTTGACGACCAAGATGTCGTTGACGCAGTGGTTGACAAGATCTGCGCCGACGCTTTCATAACGGCGAAGTTGCGCTGCGATGACGACTTTTGTCCCGACGCCGTCGGTCGATGCGGCAAGCGCCGTGTCGGGGTCGCCCGGCATTCTGAAAAGGCCGCCGAAGCCGCCAAGAGCGTCCAACTGCGAGGGATGCCGCCACCGGGCAGCAATCGATTGATAACGCCGCACGGCTTCGTTGCCGGCCTCAATATCGACCCCGGCTCGCGTGTAGGCGTCGGTCACGATTGCCCCGTCGCAGGGCCTCGCAAGCGAGGTGCGCAATCAAAAATGACGGCCATTTAAGTTTTTCATTCACTTCTCTGAAAGGTTGACCATGCAAGTTCGTGTTCTGGCGGACGCGCCTGCTTCCGTCCGCGCTGGAGCGCTCGCCCTCCCAATTTTCGCTGGTGGTGATCTTAGCAGCGTTGCTAAGACGATCGACGATGCGCTCGGAGGTGCGGTTGCCGAAGTCCTGAGCAGCGGCGAGATCAGCGGTAAGCCGTTTGAACTAGCGCTCGTGCACGCAAAAGGCCAGCCCTATTCGCGCGTGCTTCTCGTTGGACTCGGCGAAAAAGAGAAGTTTGAGCCGTATCTTCTCGCTCGTTACGCGGGCGCCGCGGTGCGTTATCTGGGCAAGCGGAAAGTGACAAATATCGCTTTCGTGTTGCCGGAGAACGTTAAAGGAAATGAAAGCGCGGCTGCGGGGTTCGTCGTTGAAGGCGCGCTCACCGGGACGATCGATACGTCAATCTATCAGAACGATCCGGATCGAACGATCAAAGTCGAGCAGATTTCACTATTGGCCGAAGGCTTCGATCGCGCAGCGCTCGAGCGTGGAGCGGCACGCGGACAGATCATCGGCGAAGCAGTGAACGCGGCGCGACGTATGGCGCTGACCCCCGCGAACGATATGACGCCGACGCACCTGGCAGCGCGCGCTCGCGAACTCGCGCAAGAAGCGAATCTCGAGATCGACGTTCTCGATGAAGATCGCATGCGTTCGCTTGGAATGGGCTCCTTGCTCAGCGTCGCGCAAGGTTCCGATCAACCAGCGACGCTTACGGTTTTAACCTACAAGGGTGATCCATCGAGCAAAGAAGTGCTCGCACTCGTCGGTAAGGGAATCACGTTTGACTCGGGCGGTATCTCGATCAAACCCGCCGAGAAGATGCACGAGATGAAGTACGATATGTCCGGCGCCGCCGCCGTCATAGCGGCGATGAGCGCAATCGGAAAGTTGCGCCCGAAGATCAACGTGATCGGGATCGCTCCGGCAACCGAGAATCTTCCAGGACCGGGCGCGACGAAGCCGGGTGACATCTTCCGGGCCATGAACGGAAAGACGATCGAGGTGATCAATACCGATGCCGAAGGCCGCTTGATTTTGGCCGACGGCCTTTGTTATGCAGCCAAATTGGGCGCAACCAAGATCGTCGACGCCGCAACGTTGACCGGAGCCTGCGTGATCGCGCTCGGACACGCGGCGAGCGCCGCGATGGGCAACAATGAAGCGTTTGTGCAAGAGTTTTTGACGGCGGCGAAGCCGACGGGCGAACGGTATTGGGAGATGCCGCTATACGAGGATTATTCGACGGCCGTGAAGAGCGAAATCGCAGATCTTTCAAACTCCGCCGGTCGCCCCGCGGGCACGCTAACCGCCGGTGCATTCTTGAAAGCGTTCGTCGACAACACGCCATGGATCCATCTCGACGTCGCCGGGACGGCGTACTTGGACAATGAGTCTGCGTGGCAAGCGAAAGGTCCGACCGGCACGCCTGTGCGCGCTTTCGTCGCACTCGCCGAAGCGCTGGCTGAGAGCGACGGCAAAGTGCATCCAAACGGTGCGAAGGCAGCTGTAAAGGCGGGCGCTGGGGCCTAAAGTTACGACGCAAGTCGAAGTTCCGCCGGCGCCGCCGACGGAAAAATCGCGCGCCAAGCGCGAAGCACGCCGCGTCACGGCGATCAACATCGCTCGCCGCAAAAATGCCGCTGAGCCGTTCGCGGTTATGACTGCCTATGACGCCGCGTTCGCGCGCTGCGCCGAGCAAGCGGGGATCGACATTCTTCTCGTCGGCGACAGCGTCGGCACCGTCGTCCTTGGCTACGACTCGACCGTGCCGGTAACGCTCGATGATATGATTCATCACACGGCCGCTGTTGCACGCGGAGCGAAGCACGCGCACATCATCGGCGACATGCCGTTCGGCTCGTATCAAACGAGTGATTCCGAAGCGGTGCGCTCGGCGAGCCGGCTGATTCAAGAAGGCCGCGCTTCGTCGGTCAAACTTGAAGGCGGGGCGCGCGCAGCCGATCGTATTCAGGCGATTGTCGGCGCGGGCATTCCGGTCATGGGACACATCGGCGTCTTGCCCCAAACGGCCGGCCTCGGACCGGGCTTCAGATTGAGAACAAATCGTGAGCGGTTGCTCGACGATGCGCGCGCGGTACAGGATGCCGGCGCTTATGCGGTCGTCTTAGAAGTCGTGGCGCCTGAAATCGCGGCGGAGATCACCGCCGCGGTGAAAATTCCGACGATCGGCATCGGATCCGGCCCATCATGCGACGGGCAAGTGCTCGTTCTGTACGACATGCTCGGCTTGTACGAGGATCCGCCGTCGTTCGTTAAACAGTACGCGGACTTCGGCACGCAAACGGTTCGCGCGCTCACGCAATTCGCATCGGACGTCGCTTCGCGCAAATACCCCGCAAGTTAATCGCGCTTAACGCGCCGTTGAACTAGCTGGCGGCGCGGCGGGATTCGTGCGTCGTCGGCACGTTTGGATACGTGCCGGTGAGACAACCGAGGCACATCTCTTCGCGCTTGCGACCGGTTGCGTGAACCAAACCCTCAAGACTCAAATAGCCGAGTGAATCGGCGCCGATCTTTTCGCGAATCTGCTCGACCGAGTAATTCGCGCCGATCAGCTCGTCATACGTTGCCATGTCAACGCCTAAGTAGCAGGGGTGCTTGATCGGAGGCGAGAGCACGCGCACATGAACTTCGGTCGCGCCCGCTTCACGCAATAACTGAACGATTCGCGGTGTCGTCGTACCGCGCACGATCGAATCATCAACAACCACGACGCGCTGGTCGCGTAGGTTCTCGACGACCGGGTTGAACTTCAGGTTTACGCCGCGGCTGCGCATTTGCTGATCGGGACTGATGAATGTCCGCCCGATATAGCGGTTCTTGATCAGTCCCTCGACATACGGCAGCTCGATTTCAGTAGCGTAACCGATGCCGCCCGGAATCGCGGAGTCCGGAACCGCCATCACGACATCTGCATTGGCGGGATGCTCCTTCGCAAGTTCCCTGCCCATCGCAACGCGCGCCGTATAAATCGTCTTGTCATTGAGTACCGAGTCCGGACGCGCAAAGTAGATGTACTCGAACATGCAGAGTCCAGACGTCGCATCGACGTCGACCGCACGGCTCTCAACCCCGCTCTTAGTAATGCGAACGACTTCACCGCGCTCGAGCTCGCGAATGTACTTCGCGCCGACTGTGGCGAGCGCGCACGATTCTGACGCGAGTACAAAGGCGCCGTCGCCGAGTTCTCCCAAGCACAGCGGCCGGACGCCCCACGGATCCCGGAAGCCGTAGAGTTCATCGCGCGTGCACAGCACCACGGAGTACGCACCGCGGGCACGCTGCATCACGCTGCAGATCCGGTCGAGCATCGTGCCATCGCCCTCAACGATCAGCTTCGCAAGAACCTCTGAGTCGGACGTCGCCTGCAAAATCGTCGTTGGTGCGAGCGTCTCCCGAAGCTCGTCCGTGTTTGTCAGGTTGCCGTTGTGCGCGAATGCAAAGTCGCCGATCTCGCTGCTTTCGAGCAACGGCTGCGCGTTGACAACGATCGAAGAACCGCTCGTTGAGTAGCGGGTGTGGCCAACGGAAATGTAACCGCTGAGATTGGAGAGGATGTCTTCATCGAAAATCGCGGAGAGCAGCCCCATCTCGCGGTGCGAGCGGATCGTACCGCCGTCGGAAACGGCGATACCCGCAGACTCTTGACCGCGATGCTGCAGCGCGTACAGACCGAAGAACGCAAGGCGCGCTGCATCATGCCCGGGAGCAAAAACCCCCGTGATGCCGCACATAATCTAGCCGCCGCTCTGGGTTCGCACTACATCCATTGTAACACCCCGCGTCCTCAAAACGGCTGCAGAGCGGCTAACCAAGCCGGGCGATGTCCGTACGGTAGCTCAACGATGAGCCGGCCCGATCGAACCGTGATGCGAGGCTGTGGACACTTTCATACGCGCGTGTCCGCGCATCGGCTAGCGTTTCGCCCAGCGCCGTGACGGTGATCACGCGGCCGCCGCCCGCGTTGACGACACCATTCCCTAGCGTCGAGCCGCCCCAAAATGCCTGCGCTCCCGGACTCAATGACACATCCGCCGGTAAGCCCTTCAGCGGCGTGCTGCGCGTCGGATACTCTTGCGTTGCCAACACGACACCGACGCATGCTTGCTCTGCGAACGACGTCAGACTTGCATCCATCGCGCCGTCCGCAACGCTCTTGAGGTAGCCCGCGAAGTCGCCGCTGACGCGCGGCATCAAAACCTGCGTTTCCGGGTCGCCGAAACGCGCGTTGAATTCGATGACCGCCGGACCGCT
>JAFARW010000087.1 GCA_019245275.1 Vulcanimicrobiota bacterium | reverse complement strand
CGTCGCGACCGGCAGAACGTTGCCCGATGCGATCGATCGTGCCTACTTTGTTGGCGTCACGAGTTGGCTGCCGGACGGAAAGTCGTTCTACTATGTGCGCTTCCCGCAACTAAAGCCGGGTGAGCCGGAAACCGATAAGGAGACGCGCGCGGTCAACTATCTGCACGTCTTAGGACGCAATCCCAATCAAGATCCGGCGATCCTGGGCTATGGAATCGATCCGAATATTCCACTAGCGGACACCGATTTTCCAATCGTCATCTATTCGCCGGTTTCAAAATATTCGCTGGCGCTGATCGCTCACGGCGTCAAGAACGAAGTGACGATGTATGCGCTCGAGCGAAGCCCAGTTATGGCCGCGGGTGCACCGTGGAAGAAGATCGTCGACGACTCCAATGAGGTCACGGGCTACGACGTCAAAGGCTCAACGATTTACCTGCTGACGCACCATGACGCGCCGACGTTCAAGGTCGTTTCGATGTCGCTTGCGACGCCGGATTTCGCACATGCGAAGGCGGTCGTCAATCCGGGCCGCGCCGTTGTCGAATCGGTCCAAGTCGCCTCCGACGGGCTCTATGTTTTGGCGCGCGACGGCGGATTCGGGCAGATTTCGAAATTCGCGCTCGATACGAACGGGAACGTGGGCGCTGGCCATGCCGTGCAACTTCCTTATTCCGGCGCGATCGGCGGCATCGTTACGGACTCTCGTGTTCCGGGCGTGACATTCGGGCTTACCGGCTGGACGCGATCGTTGCGCTACTTTTACGCGGCGGCGAACGGCGCCGTCAGCGACTCGCACTTGAAGAAACCGGCGCCCGTCAACGTGTCAGCCTACACCTCCGCGGAAGTCTCCGCGCGCAGCGCGGACGGTACGATGGTGCCGTTGTCGCTTGTCTACAAGAAAGGCATCAAGCTCGACGGCAGCCATCCGGCCTATTTGGAAGGCTACGGCGCGTACGGAATCACGCTCGAGCCGGCATTTTCAACGACACGTGTCGCGTGGATGGAACGCGGGGGCGTTTACGCGGTCTGTCACCCGCGCGGCGGCGGTTGGTACGGAGAAGCGTGGCACCAAGCCGGCATGATTGCAACCAAGCATCACACCTGGGAAGACTTCATCGCGTGCGGTCAATGGCTGGTTGATAACCACTACACCTCGCCGCAACATCTGGCCGGCGAGGGCACGAGCGCCGGCGGAATCACGATCGGCCGCGCGATTACGACCAAGCCCGATTTATTCGCGGCTGCGCTTGACGTAGTCGGTGTCAGCAACGCGATGCGCTCGGAATTTTCGCCGAATGGACCTCCGAATATTCCGGAATTCGGAACGGTTAAGAACGAGGCCGGCTTTCGGGCGCTTTACGAAATGGATGCGTTAGCGCACGTGCGCGATGGAACCGCCTATCCCGGTGTGATGTTGATCACCGGTTATAACGATCCGCGCGTATCGTCGTGGGAGCTTGCCAAGATGACCGCTCGTCTTCAGGCTGCGACGAGCAGCGGTAGGCCGATTCTCTTGCGGGTCGACTACGACGCCGGTCACGGTTTTCTCGCTGCATCGCGCGTGCAAACCGAACAGTTGCTGACCGACCAGTATTCGTTCTTGCTATGGCAGTGCGGCGACCCGGCGTTCCGGTCGATCCCGCTTCGGATTAGCGCGCAACGATAGTGAAGGGCGCGACATAGAGCGCGCCACCGCCGCGGAACTGCAGCCACATCTTGTAGGCGCCGCGACGCGTTAGCGCCGGCAGATACAAATCGAGATGCGGATCGACACGCTCTGAGGGCTTCATGTCCAGCATCGACATGCCGCTCATCCCGTTCATAGCCATCTTCTGCCCGCGCGCCATCGGATGCACGTGGATGTAACTCAAGTCCGAGGTCGCGATGACCACAACATGCGCCGCAGCGCCGAGATAGGGTTGCAAATCGGACGCCAATCGGCCCTGGCGCGTGATCGTGACGGCAAGGGGGATCGGTTGCCCGACCGGCACGAGCGTCCGAGTCAAATGAACGGCATATGGCCCAGCCGCGACCTGCGGTAACGAGGCGGCCACGTTCGTTGCTTGCACGGGGGGCGGCTCGCCGGCCATCAGCGTGAATCGAACGACTTGTTGCCCGATTCCGGCGGGCGTGCTATCGGCAAATGCATAGTAGCGTTGACCGCCCGACAGTGCGACGAGAATACGAAAGTGCCCGGCACGCAGCGTCGGATGCACGTGGATGAACTCGCGAAAGTCGGCGCGCACGACGATCAAGTGCATTAATTTCGTTCGATCGAGCGTGTAGTCGGTAATCAGCGTGCGCGAATCACGTCGGTATTGCGTGATGTCGAGCTGCGTTCCGCTGGCGAGAGCGGTCGCGCTCAACTTACCGACGATCTGCGGTTGCGCTCCGCGCAGCGCCCACTGGCCAATCTGCGCTGCATCCGCTTGGAAAGGTGCGGCAGCGGCGGTCATCAACGAAAAAACCGCGGCCAGAAGAATCCCGCGCGTACCTTGCGCTCCTTCCACGGTGCGTCGCCTCCTTCAAAGGTAAAAGACACGCTCTAAGCGCACGGAAGGGGCGCCATGGCGACGCTTCCCTGCAAGATGCGAATGTTCGTAGCGCTTATCGGCGCCGTCGTCCTGCTGGGATCCGCAACCGTTCGAGTATCTGCCGCCAATTCGTCGCTCGCTCTGATCCCCCAACCCAGACAGGCGAAAGTCATGCGCGGCTGCCGCTTTAGGATTACGCAGCCGTTGCGTGTCCAGATGGAGATCGACCCCGGCGGTCTCGATCTGTTGGCAAAGCGATTATCTGAATTGCATCTTCCTGCGCTGAAGGTTTCGACGCATTCGCCGGCGGTTCAAGCTCGGCGAATTGCTGGGCCGGCTGAACACTACACGCTTGATGTCAGCTCAAAGTCGATTTCGATCGGCGCAGCGGATGCTGCCGGAGAGTTCGATGCGCTTGCAACGCTTGCTCAACTCGTCGGTCAAGGTGGCAGTCCTGCTGCATTGCCTTGCGTGCACATTGACGATCGGCCGGCGCTCGCATGGCGCTTTCTGTCGGACGACGTTTCGCGCGGTCAGCTGCCGACGATGCAGTACTTTACATCGCGCGTCCGCCGGCTGGCAAGTTACAAATTCAACGGCTACTCAATCTACATCGAAAACAGCATCGTGCGTGCGGGCCATGAAAACGAGACGCGTGCGGATGGCATAACGAAGGCACAGTTGCGGCAGCTGGCGCTGCTTTGCGCTCGATATCATATGACGTTCATCCCGGAACAGGAAGCGTTCGCCCATCTTGATAGGTTGCTCACGTTGCCGCAGTACAGCGATGTCCGTGAACGAGATTTGAGCGATATTATCTCACCGGCAGCGCCTCGGACCTACTCCGTGCTCACAGAAATCTTCAACGACGAATTCAGTGGCGTTCCGAACATTCGGCTTATCCACATCGGGGCAGATGAAACGATCGAAACCGGCAGCGGCCGGAGCGCCGAACTCGTTAAGCAACTCGGCTATCCTGCGGTCTTCGCGCAACACGTCTCACGCGTAGCGCAGATCGTGCGATCGCTCGGTGCCCAGACCATGATCTGGGGCGACCAGGCCCGTGTGTTTCCGCAAATACTGAACGACCTGCCGAAGTCAATTGTAATCGTGCCATTCGACTATGATGTCGAACCTTCGTACGATCGGATAATTCTGCCGATTAAGCGTGCCGGATTCACCCAACTAGTCGGGCCCTCCGTCGCGAATGTTGCGCGCTTCTTTCCCAATCTTCCGATGGCGATCGGCAACATTGGAGGCTTCGTAGGAGACGCGAAACGGTACCAACTCCGGGGAATGTTCGTTACCGTTTGGTTCGGAGCGCGTGAAGAGCTCTACGATGCGACTTGGTATCCGGCTGCGTATGCAGCTGCAGCCGCTTGGGAGCCGGTCACCCAGCGGCCATCGCGTTTCTGCGCGAGCTACG
>JAFARW010000181.1 GCA_019245275.1 Vulcanimicrobiota bacterium | reverse complement strand
AACGCAAAGCCGTCGATCAAAGAGAAGAGCAGTTGAAATAACCCGAAGTCGTAGCCGCCGATCGGATCCAAAAGCGGCCCGCGCAGAAAACCAAGCGCGATCTTCAAGATTGTGGCGACGATCGGAAAAACGAAGATCAACGGGTTGCGTCCGATAACCGCAAACGCGCGACCGTAAATTGAGAGATCGACCGTTTCCCAACGCCGCATATTAGAGTCGCGCCCCATGCAGCGCATGTCCGCATTCGCAGGTTCGTTCGCGTGGCATATTGGCGATGATCGAGTAGATCGCGTCTTTAACGCGCGCATTGTTGCGATTGAAAACTTCGATGACTTCGTGGTGCGAAACCGGCTTGATCCCGGCTTGTCCTTCCAAACCGACATCGTAGTCCGTGATCAGCGAAATATTCACGTAACACATTTCCAGTTCACGTGCCAGATAGCACTCCGGGTAGTTCGTCATGTTGATCACTTCCCAACCTGCATCGGAGTACCACTTGGATTCGGCGCGCGTAGAAAAGCGCGGGCCGGCAATAACGACGATCGTGCCCCGCTCGTGCGTCGTGATGCCGAGATCTTTTAACGCTTGAATCGCGATCGGTCGCAACTGCGGGCAGTATGGATCCGCAAAACTGACGTGCGTCGTGATCGGGCCGTCATAGAATGTATCTTTGCGGCCGTGCGTGCGGTCCACAACTTGATCGGCGACGACCATGTCGCCCGGTTTGACGTCAACTCGTAACGATCCACAAGCGGTCGGACCGATGATCCGCGTTACGCCGAGCATCTTCATCGCATACGCGTTCGCGCGATAATTGATCGCTTGCGGCGGAAGGTGGTGCTTCGTGCCGTGCCGCGCTAGAAATGCGACTTGACGACCAGCGATTTCACCGAGAGCAAGCGCATCTGCCGGTGGCCCGTATGGAGTTTCGAGCGTGATCTCGCGAGCATTTTCGATCAGCGAATAAAAACCGGATCCGCCAAAGACGCCGATCTCGGCGCGTTCTGAAGTGTGCATGAAGGACGCTCGGTGTTCGAGGTTCACAGAGGCACCCCTCGAAGGGAAATTGCGATGAATGTGCGGCGTCTCAACGCTCTTGCACTGTGCGCGGTGCTAATGGCATCGTGCACGCGCGTGCAGACGTCCGTTGCGGGACGGCATCCTTGGACGCAGCCGCACATTTTACGCTATGCGGACATCTCGGAGCCGGATCATTTCAATCCGCTGCTTTCAACGATGGATCTCGTATACGATTTGGATTCTCTCGTCTTCTCATTTTTGATCATGGCCGATCAGCATGGAAAGCTGGTCGGCGATCTTGCAACGGAAGTGCCGACGCTGCGCAACGGCGGGATTTCGAAAGATGGTCGCACGTACGTTTACCATTTACACCGGCGTGTGCGCTGGCATGACGGCGCACCGTTCACATCGGCGGACGTCAAATTCACTTGGCAAGCGGTCATCAACCCAAACAACAATACGCTGCATCGCGAAGGCTACGACCGCATCACCTCAATCGACACGCCCGACAAGTACACCGTTGTGATCCATCTCAAAGAGCGGTATCCACCGCTTGTGACGCGTTTCTTTACGCCGTTACAGGAGGGCGTTAAAGGGATCTTGCCGGCGCATCTGCTTTCGGGCCTTCACGACATCAATCAAATTCCGTTCAATGCGCATCCGATCGGCACGGGACCGTTCAAGTTTTCCTCCTGGGAGCGCGGCCGGCGCATCGTCTTAGTGCGCAACGACGACTATTTCAAAGGCCGTCCGAAATTGAAGGAGATCATCTTCAACGTAATCCCGGACGACAATTCGATTTTGAACGCAGTTCGAATTCATGACATCGATCTCGCATTGCCGCCACCGACGCTGTACGACCAGTACAAAGCGCTGCCGGATGTGTCGGTAACGCTTGTCCCATGGAACGCGCAAAACGTTCTTGCCATAAATCAACGCCATCCCGGACTGCATGATCTTGCGGTGCGCAAGGCGATCTCGATGGCAATCGATTACCAAAGCATCATCGAAAAGATCGAACATGGTGTCGGAATGATTCCGCACGACATCGTGCCCGAAGTTGCGCTCGGCTACACGAACAATCCGCCATATCGCTACGATCCCGCGGCGGCGCGAACACTGCTTGATCGGGCGGCCTGGAAAGTCGGCTCAGACGGGATCCGTCAGAAGAACGGTCAGCGGCTCGACTTCGTCATTCACGTATCGTCCGGATCGGCAAATGGCCGCTTGATCGCGACGTTTTTGCAGCCGTTGCTACGCGCGATCGGCGTAAACTTGGACATCAAAATGTATCCGTACAATGTGATCTTCTCGCACGACGGACCTTTGTACACATTTAAGTACGACTTTGCGGATTACTCGACGACGCAGCCTTACGATCCGGACAACCTGTTCTATTTCGGGTGCGACTATTGGTTCCCGAAAGGCGAGAACATCTACGGCATTTGCGACCCAACGTTCGACCGGTATGAAAAAGCGGGTCTACGAACCGACGACCCCGCCGAGCGCGCGAAGCTTTACCATCAAGCGGAAACGGAGTTCCACAATAGCGTGGGGCTCATTCCGCTGTACAATTTACGCCGCCCGATCGTCCACAATCCCGATCTTAAAAATTTCAGCACCGCGCCGGCTTCGGCGCCGTGGTGGAACGCATGGCAGTGGGATATCTAGTATTTCGAAAAAAATTTGACAAGCAATTTTTCCGAGGGGGAGAAAATGTTGAAAGCGGAGTGCCGAGTAAATCGTCACTCCGCTTTCTTCCATTTTGCAGTGCTTAGCTTGACTTGCTCTTCTTGGCGGGCTTGCTTA
>JAFARW010000152.1 GCA_019245275.1 Vulcanimicrobiota bacterium | reverse complement strand
CCGAGAGACCTTGCGCGGCGTCATCTCGCGCCAAGCGAAGTACATTTTGCTCGATCCCTACGCAAACGCATTCACCCTCGACTACCGTGTTGCCGAGCGGAAGTTCGAGATGGATTCGTTGCTCTATCCGATTTGGTTTTCATACCTATATTGGAAGGCGAGTGGCGACCGGTCGATCTTCACGCCGGAGGTCCAGCGCGCGTTCGACCGAGTCATGGGAGTGTTGCGCACGGAGCAGCATCACAACAGCCGCTCGCACTACCGGCATCCGCAACTTGGCAATGGCGGGCAAGGAACTCCGGTCGGCTACACCGGCCTAGTTTGGACGGCGTTTCGTCCCTCGGACGATGCGTGCACGTACCAATATAATATTCCGGACAACATGTTCGCGGTCGTTGTGCTGCGCGATTTAACGGAAATCGAGCGCAACGTGTACCGCAATGATAAACTTGCTCAAAACGCGTGGGGCCTCGGTGTTCAGATCCAGCGATCGATCGAGCAGTTTGGGACGGTGAACCTGCCCGGGTTCGGGCGGATGTATTCCTACGAAATTGACGGCCGCGGGCACTCGTTGCTGATCGATGACGCGAACATCCCCTCGCTGCTCTCGATTCCGTACTACGGCTACGTCAGCGCACGCGACCAGGTGTATAAGAACACGCGCAACTTTGTGCTCTCACAACGCAACCCGTATTTCTATCGCGGCAAGTACGCGCAGGGCATCGGCAGCCCGCACACGCCCCACGGCTATATCTGGCCGCTCTCGCTTGTCATGGAGGCGCTGACATCAACGGATCAAGACGAAATTAAGCGAGTGCTGGGATACATTGCGGCATCGGATATCGGCGACCATCTGCTGCACGAGTCGTTCAACGCCGATTGGCCTGAGGCGTACACCCGCGACGATTTCGCTTGGCCAAATGCACTCTTTGCGGAGCTCATGCTGAACCACCGGAATCTTATTCCGGGTCGAATAGCGAAGTAAAAGCCGCTTAAGGTTAGATTTGTAAGGCGACGACGGCGGAGCGTTTGCGCCTCGCTGCGCCGGCGCGCAAGAAGAAGCGAACGTTGGCCCAGCCTTCGCACATCACGACTGCGCGTGGATCGCGAAACGCGCGCCCATCGACGTCGACGAAGAAGTTTCCGGCATATAGGCCGGCGAGCGTGGCGCGGATGCAACGCTTGATCTTATCGACAGGCGCCCTTGTGCCCTGAGCTTCGCGAACGGCGAGCGCAACGATCTCTTCGATTCGCAACGGCGTTGCGAAAGCGAACGCCGCGCATGCGGTGCTGCGCACGACGGAGAGATCAAGCGGCACGTTGACGCGAACCACGCTGGCGTTTTTGTCGCTGGCCGAGGAGCCGCCTGCCGTTAAGGAGTAAGTTTAAAAGCGTGAACGACGACCGTCCGCGTCGCAGACGGCGTTCTATCGATCAGCCGGCGTCCGGTGGACGCCTGCCGCTCTTTCCGCTCTTCATTGTTGTGGTGCTGGCCGGGCTTGCGCTCGGCGCTTTCATTTCGCAACGCTTTAACAGTCCGTCGCGATCAACGCCATTCGCGATTCACGCGCCGACGGCAACACCGTTGATTGCAGCAACTCCGATTCATAGGACGGCAATTAACTCGCCCGCAGTTAGGACCAGCCGAACGCCTCTGGCCACACCGTCAGCGTCGGCGATGCGATCGCCGTCGGCGTTTCCGTCAGCGACTGCGCGCGCAACGCCACGTCCGGTGCACCGTGTCGCCTTAACGACGCCAAAACCGGGAGCAGTCAAACCGATCGCGGTTCCGGTCGTGAAATCTGCCCCAACGGCGGGTTCAACGGCGATCGCCCGTCCAATCGCTCGCCCGGCGCCGCCAGCGCCTGCAAGCGGTGCCGATGCCGCGGCCGGGGTTGCGCGCGATTACCTTTCGGCCGTAATGCGCGGCGACAACCGTACTGCTAACAGCGCGCTCGGCAAGTCGCCGAACAGTGTGCCGGACTTTCAAGAGCAATCGTTCTTGACGCCGTCTTCACATATCAATAGTGTG
>JAFARW010000094.1 GCA_019245275.1 Vulcanimicrobiota bacterium | reverse complement strand
GCGCTGAATGCCGCGACTAACTTTCCCGTCGAGATTGCGCTCGACGATGACGCCGAATGCATCGCATAGTCTTGAATCGACATCGGCGATCAGCGCAAACGGAATCTTATAGCGCGCTTTGAATCGCTGATGCGATTCAACCGAGTCGCGGCTCACCCCAACGATCTGCACGCCTTTGCTCCTGAACTTCGCGTAGGCGTCACGAAACTGTGACGCTTCGTTCGTTCAACCCGGGGTGTCATCTTTAGGATAAAACCACAGGACGAGCGGCTTACCGAGCCAGTCCGAGGTCTTTAGCCGTCCTCCTCGATCGTCGGTGACTTCAAGTTGCGGCATCGTGTCGCCGGCGGCTAACACTTCTGCTGATCTCCTTTCTCAGGTGGCGGCCAACTCCGAGGCGCGTTCCCCGCGAACCACTTGCTCGCGGCCGCGGAATTGTGAAAGCGGAACGATAAAGAGCAGCCGGTCATACGGCTTCATCTCGGAAAAATCATGCAACGGAATCAGCGCACCCTCGCGCCACACATACAATGGAATGCAGAGATCCGCAGGTGGCGGGGCGGGAACCGCTCCCTGCAGCCGTTCGCCGACGTTGTACTCTTCATTATCGAATGCAATGCGGCCGCGCGTTCCTGGAAAGCGTGAGAGGCCCGCGATCGCCGGCGCCGTGAGATCGATCGCCGAAAATGATTTCGTGATGTGAAACTGGCGGCTGACCGAATGTGCGAACGCCGAGTCGGTGATGCGCAAGACGACGCCCACGTGCGCCGTTCCCGCTCGCCCGCCAAGGCCGATCTCTAGATTCGCCGTGTCGCTGCCTGTCAAAGCGACCAAACTCCGCGCGTGACGCAGGTTGCAGAATCGCAACGTGCCGTCGCTAGTGGCATCGCCGGTAAGAAGATCGAGCTGGCGGTCTCGCGCCCGCTCGATCAGCAGATTGTCAGGCTCCTGTTCAACGACCACGATCCTGCGCCTCATCTTCAGCAAGAAATCGATGACCCGCGTGCCGATATTTCCCGCCCCACAGACGATGACGTGATCGCGCGTCGAGAGGTGACGTAAGCCGCGGAGAGCCGTGAGTTGAGCCCGGTTTAGCGCCGCCGTGATCGCGGCAATGAAGACGCCGGTGATCGCGATGCCGCTGACCATGATAAACATGGCGGCGAAGAAACTGTGGACGGGACCACGATTGATTAGCGGCGTGATATCGCCGTAACCTACCGTTGCCATCGTCGTGATGACGTAATACAGCGATTTTACGACGTCGAGATGCAGCGCCCACATGAAGTAGGCGACGGCGATTACGCCGATTGCGGCCCCGGCCGCAAAGATCCGCAAGAGCAGCGGTTCCGTGCGACGCATTGCACGTGAAAATGCATGCATCGCCTGGCCAATGCGTACGCTCAGCGGCTCGCCTACCGGCGCCGCAGATTCGCGCGGCCAACTTTCGCTCAACTCGGCCATCGGGCCAAACGCTACGACGCGCTCCTGTGGATGAAGCACTTGCGATAGCTCAAAATTCGTCTGACCGGCCACCGAGATGATGCGCGACTTTAGGCGACGCTCGGCTTCCTCAATCGAGATGTCAGCGATGCGAAAATCCGAAGCGGCACGCTCCGAGAAGCCGAGCAGCGGACCATCAAAATCCGGAAATTGAAGCGCGAAGAAGCACGCCGGGTCGATCGCCGCACCGGCATACGTCGCTGCCGCGTGTGCCGACAACGAAACGGCGGAACAGTCCGGCAGGTTCTGTTCGAGCTTTCGCGCCAGCGTACGGTTGAATTGTCGGAGGACGACGCGGATTTTCGGATTCAAATCGCGCGCCTTTAGAGCGACCTGGAGGTTCAGCCGGTCTTCTTCCGAGACGGGCATGATCGACGTCGCGTGCATGACGCCGACCGTACGCAGCGATTCGTAGTCGTTTGGAGGCAATCCGACAAATGCAGCCCCAACGGTCTTCGCGCGCGCCGCTAACTCCTCGTCCACGCTCCACAAAAGCACGACGTCGTGACCGCGCGTCGAAGTGAGTTCCTCGCAAACCCGCAGGGCGAGCTCGTCACCACCAACGACGATGATGAGAGGCAGTTGCGCCATGACGAAATCTTCGGCAGCAAAGCAAGCGATCTTTCGTGAGCCGCATCCGCTTGCGCGCACGCTGCTGGAACGAACCGCGCCGGGATCGTCGGTTCTCGAAATCGGCGCCGGCAGCGGCCGCAACATTGCCGCCTTGGTCGCGACCATGAAAGTGATCGCTATCGATGACTCGGACGTTTCTTACGATCGCTTGCCGTTTGCGGCGCAATCGTTTGACGCGGTTTTGAGCACCCACGCCTTGCTGCACGGCACGCCGGCGGACATCGAAGCGATCTTGCGCGAGATCGCACGCGTGAGCCGGGCTGATGCGCTGGTCTCTGCGACTTTTGGTTCGAAGCGCGACGCGCGATTCGGAAAAGGCATTCGCATTGGACCGCACTCGTTTGCCCCGGTGGACGGCGATGAAGCAGGCGTGACGCATTCGTACTTCACCGAGCAAGAATTGCGTGCCCTTCTGCGCGATTTTAAGATCGAGTGTTTAGAAGAAGTCGATGTCGACCGGATTGCGGGCGCGTGGGCGCACGCTCAAAGTCCATTGCTCGGTGCGGTTCATTGGTTCGCGACGCTTAGGATTTCGTCGAAATGAGATCTTGCATCGGACTGGACGCATTGGCGTAAAGCCGCTTCTCCATGCGACCGGCCAGATACGCCGCGCGGCCGGACAGAATCGCATGTCGCATCGCCTCAGCCATCAGCACTGGATCTCTCGCTGCCGCGATACCCGTGTTCATCAAGAGCGCATCGACGCCGAGTTCCATTGCGACTGCGGCATCCGACGCGGTTCCCACGCCGGCATCCACGATCACCGGAATCGCGATCTGCTCGCGAATGATGCGAATCGAATACGGATTGCACAGCCCCAAGCCACTGCCGATGGGCGCCGCGAGAGGCATGACGGCCGCACAACCGATCGCTTCGAGACGCTTGCAGAGCACCGGATCGTCTCCGACATACGGGAGCACCGTAAAACCGTCCTTGATCAAAGCTTGCGCCGCTGCGGCCGTTTCTGTTCCATCGGGATAAAGCGTCTGCTCATCACCGATCACCTCGAGCTTGATCAAATCCGTTTGTAACGCCTCACGCGCGAGCTGCGCCGTCAGGACGGCATCCTTGGCCGTGAAGCACCCCGCCGTATTCGGCAGAATCGTATAGCGCGATCGATCGATGTGGTCGAGCAACGTCTTCCCCGACCGATCGTCGAGATGGATGCGGCGAATCGCAACCGTCACCATTTCGGCGCCGCTTGCGGCATGCGCCGCGCGCATGACGTCGAGCGATGAATACTTGCCCGTACCGACGATCAGCCGAGAAGTAAATTGATGGGCGCCGACGCGCCAGCCCTGATCCTGCATTAGCCGCCTGCGACCGCGCGAATGATTTCGATGCGGTCGCCCTCTTCGATGCGCACGCCACTGTGTTCGTCTCGCCGGACGACGCGATCGTTACGAGCGACGGCGGTGCCTTTAGTTGGAACCTGCATCATCTCGAGAAGTCGCGCAACGGTGAGCCCTTCTGCGACGTTGCGCTCCTCGCCATTGACGGTCAGTTTCACGCTGAAAGCAGTTCGCTAAACGTGAGCGTGTTCCGGCTGCGAACGTTGCAAAGCAAACAAGCGTAACGTTTCGTCCTCCTGCCCTTCGACGGCATCCGCGATCAGCGTTGCGGTCACCGGCGCGAGCAAGATTCCGTTGCGGAAATGTCCGGTCGCGAGGAAGTAGCGTTCAAGCGGGGTCGCTCCGATGAATGGTTTGAGGTCTGGTGTCGCGGGCCGCAGACCGGCCCATGTTTCAGTAATTGCAAAATCATTCAGTACCGGCAGCGCTTTCAGCGCCGCGTCGAGCAGGACATGAATGCCTGCGGCGGTGACGCGAGAGTCGAAACCGCAGTCTTCAACCGTTGCACCGATCAGCAGCCGGCCATCCTCACGCGGTACCAAATAGGCATCCGGAACCCAAATCGGATGACGAATCAACGCCGGTGGTAGAGCAAGCGCGAGCATCTGTCCCTTCATTGGAAATACCGGCGGGACGCAGTCTGGCGGCACACCCTCAACGCGCGCTGCCCACGCGCCGGCAGCATTGATAACAACGCCCGCCGCAAAGAAGCCGTCGTCTGTCCAAACGCCCAGCACCTTGCGCTGATCATGCTTGACGCGCACGTGTCCCGCGCCCGCCTTTACCGCAACTCCCAGTGCCGAGCATGCGGCCGAAAGTGCACGCCCCAGCCGTCGATTGTCGACGTGTCCCTCTTCTTCCATCAATATTGCGCCGACCAAGCGTTTACCGAGCACCGGCTCAAATGCGATCGCCTCTCGGTGGTCGAGCGTGCGCACCGGAAAGCCGCGCTGTTGCAACCTTTCCGCGCGCATGAGCAAATCATCGCGAGTTGCGGAATCGAATGCCGCGTAGATCAAGCCGTCTAACCGAAGATGCGCGTCGATGCCGGACGCCGCTGTCACGGCTTGCGTGAAAGCCGGGTAGGCGCGCAGCGACAACTCGCAAAGACGCCGCAACGATTCGTCCTTGATCGTTTCCGTTAGCGGCGCCAGCATGCCCGCGCCGGCCCACGAAGCGCCATGAGCGGGTTCCGCGGCATCGTACACGCGCACCGTCGCGCCGCGCGACGCAAGCTCGAACGCAATTGAGAGGCCGATGAGGCCCGCGCCGACAATTGCAACGTCACCCGCATGCGGGCGTACCGGAGGTTCTCTAAAGCGCTTCATGGATGTAATTATTTCGGTCGTATCGGTCTTCATCGCGCTCTTGGCGGTAACCTTATCCAGCATCTTGCTGAGCCGCCAACTCCAGCACATGGAACGCGAGCGGAACGCGCTCGCGATCCTCGCAGCGATCGACCGGCTGTCGGATGAAAAGATGGTGCGCGTTTTCGCCGAGCTCAAAGGTGTTGACAGTCGTTATCCGAGTGATGAAGCGCTTGCGAAAGATTATCCGAATTCCCAAGATGAGGCTCGCTTGGACGCGGTCGGACAGTACGTTGAAACGGTCGCCTGCCTTGCGCGACGCGAGGTGATCGACGCATCGCTGATCGTTGACGCCGTCGGCCTGATGCTCAGAACGCGCTGGAAAATCATCCGTCCGTTCGTCGAACATCTGCGCCGTTTTTATGGCAATGAATATATGTTCGAAAACTTCGAATGGTTAGCGCGCTATAGCGAATGGTGGAAAGAAATTCCGCGTCCGCCGAAGGATCCGAACTACGATCCTAATCGTTTGCCTGAAGTCGCTTAGGGTCACCTGAGCTAGTCGAAGGGCAGCCTACAAACCCGTGTAGACGGGGCCTTCGCCGCCTTGCGGCGGCACCCACGTGATGATCTGGTATGGATCCATGATGTCGCACGTCTTACAGTGCACGCAATTCGTGAAGTTGATCTGCAATCGTCCGTCGATTGAGCCGTCGGTGCGCTCGAACAGCGGCTCATAAACCTTTGCCGGGCAGAAATATTGGCACGGGTTACCGTACTCGACCGTGCAGCGATCGCG
>JAFARW010000038.1 GCA_019245275.1 Vulcanimicrobiota bacterium | reverse complement strand
AGCACGTACCGTTTCTCTTTTTGAACGGCGCCGATGACGGCTGCGCACGCACCGCGGGCGATCTGCGGCAGCGAGAACTCCTCATTGTAGATGCGCAACACGTCGGCTGTCGCTTCCGGCGGCAGCACCCATGCGAGCCGTTCCTGCGTTTCGCCCACGGCGATCACCGCCGGCGGGAGATTCTCTTGCGCGGTCGACACGTCGTCGAGATCGATGATCGCTCCAAAGCCGCCGGCCGCGCATAATTCGGCCGTGCAACCCATGATGCCGCCGGCGCCGAGATCTTTGAAGCCCGCCGTGATTTTGCGCTCGTGGAGATAGTCAAAGACGCGATATGTTGCGCGCATGATCACGTTTTTCAAAAATGGATCCGGCACTTGAACCGCGCCTTTGTTCGCTTCAGCATCCGCCGCATCGAGCGTCAGCGATGCGAATGCTGCGCCTCCGAAGCCGCTCGCATCCGTCGCCTTACCGACGAGTACGATGTCCCAACCCTCCGAGTTCGGCGGCGCTTTGGAGTGGATGATGCGGTCTTCTTTCACGATGCCCAGCGCGATCACGTTGACGAGACAATTCTCGTTGAAGCCCCGCTCGAAATAGACATCGCCGGCAATATTTGGAACGCCGATCGCGTTGCCGTACGCAGCGACGCCGTCAACGACGCTCGTTGCGACGTAGCGCTGATGCGAATCCGGGTCATCGACGTTGCCAAAGCGCAGCGCATCTGCAATCGCCACGACCTGCGCCCCCATGCAAAGCACGTCGCGCACGATGCCGCCGACACCGGTCGCGGCGCCTTCAAACGGGACAACTTGCGAGGGATGGTTGTGCGATTCGTGAGCGGCGACGATTGCATAACGCTCGCCGTCGTGCTCGCCCAGATGCAAGACGCCCGCGTCTTCGCCCGGACCGAGGATGACTTGAGGCGCCTGCGTTGGCAGGCGTTTCAGATGATGGCGGCTGCTCTTGTAGCTGCAGTGCTCGCTCCACTGAGCCGCAAATGCGTGCGCCTCAACGATCGATGGATTGCGTCCGAGGCCGGCCGCAACTCGTCGCAGTTCATCAATTCGTAACGCGAGCCCGGCGTTTCGGGCAGCAGCATGAAGCTCTTCGTCGTCTCTCCCGAAGACGACGAATTCAGGCAAGCGTCGGGTTCGGGGGCGGCGCGTTCACGCTCGCATCGGCTTGTAAGATCGCGGTTCGTGCGTTGGTTTGCACGAGCAACGTGCGGCCAAAGAGTACGGTGTCGTCGAGTGCAAATGCCTTTGCGGCACGCAGCGCGATGCTCTCCGGCTCGGCCCCATCGAAGACGGGACTTGCGGTAGCGTTCTCAATCATCCCGCGCAGCGCTCCGTCAGTTCCGCCCAGCGCGATGTAGAGCAGGCGCGGGAACGACGTGTCTAACTGCTGCACCATCTGCAACACGTATCCCGGTGTGCGAAGAGCCGATGCCACGCGACGCACAGACGGCAAACCAAAGCTCTGGAGCGCCTGTACAATGCGCTTTGCCGCTTCATCATATTCGGGTCCCTCCGTGACGATGGCCACCATGCCGGGTCGCATCTGCGGAAACGTTCCGACTTGCTCCGCAACCGCTTCGTACGCGTTTTTTACGCGTTCCAAATCTTCCGGTTTGACACTCTCTAGGTTGCGGTAGAGCTGCTTGTCGAGCATCAACTCTTCACGTCCCTGCGGCCAAATGCGCCAGGAATCGTTGTCGATCACATCTGCGATGACAAGGTTGCCTTTGTTTTCGCCACCGGTTAGCCGTCCGAACTCGATCTTGAGATCGACGAGCAGCGTGTCGCGCTTTCGCCAAGCGTGTGCCAGGATTTCAAACGTCAGCCGCGCGATCTCCGTCATGATTCCGACTTCGACCGGCGTTGCAATGTTGCGGCTGATGATCTCCTCGATGCTGATCAGCGGATCGTGATTCGCATCGTCCTTGAAAAAGAACTCGACCATTCGTGGCACGATCAGCGCGCCGCGTTGCAAACTCGGATTGCGCTTGATCAACGAGCCGGCAGCGACGCCGCGGGTGACGACCTCGAGCGGAATCATGTTGCAGCGCCGCACGAGCATCTCGTTGTTATCGTCGTCCTCGCCGCCACTCATGTAGTGCGTCGGTAAGCCGCACAGGTTCAGCAGTCGAAAGACGCGCGCCGTCGTCTGCGCGGCCAAGCGACCTTTGCCCGAAATCTCATTGCGCCGCGCGCCGTCACCGGCCGAAATCGAATCCGTCTGCGCCGTGACGAGCACATCCGGCTGCCCGGGCTGCTCGTAGAGTACCTTCGTCTTGCCTCGAGCGATCTCGATGCCTTTGTTCACGCTTTAACCTCTTTTTGGATTGGGAATGGTGGAAGTTTCTCGATGCGCTCGGCAACCGCGAGCGCGCGCTGCTGCGCCGTGCCGACGTGTTTGCTTGGATCCAGCAGCCGCCGAATCTCTGCCGGGTCAAGCCGGTCGGTCAACTCCTCTTCCTCCGTCAGCAAACGTGCAAGCGGGTTGTCTTCGCCGCGCGAGAGTGCGCTCCAAGACGTCATGGCCGCCGTGCGCACGGCCTCATGCAAAACTTGGCGATCTCCCCCGGAGCGCACGGCTTCCATCATCACGGCCTCCGTACCCGCGAACGGGCCATAGGTGCGCAAGTTTTCCGCCATGCGCCGCGTGTTGACGGTCAGCCCTCCGATCACGCGCGTCGCGAGCGAAACTAACTCATCCGCGCAGAGCATCGCTTCCGGCAGGATCGTGCGCCGATTCGCGCTGTCGTCCAGCGTGCGCTCGAGGTAGTTCGTCGCTGCGTTTTGCCACGCAACGTCTGCATAGCTCGGCAGCAGGCGTGCGAGCGAGCAAATTCGTTCCGAAAGAATCGGGTTGCGTTTAAACGGCATCGCGGAACTGCCGACCTGCGACTTCGCAAACGGCTCTTGCAGCTCGCCGAATTCCGGTGAGCTGAGCATCCGCACATCGGCGGCAAATTTCGAAAGCGACGCGCCCAGACCGGCCAGCGAAGCGATGAGCAAATAATCGAGCTTGCGCGGGTAGGTTTGCGTGCTGACATCGCGTGCCGTAAGGCCGAGTTTTTCGAGAATGACGCGCTCCTGGTCAGCCGACGCGCCCGGCCGCTGCAGCAACTGTTCGTACGAGGCCGACGTGCCGACCGCGCCGCGCATGCCCTTCGCCGTCAGATTCTCAAAGACCAGACGCAGGACCGCGTCGTCAATCACAAGATCTTGTGCGTAGACGGCCAGGCGGTGGCCGAGCGTCGTCGGTTCGGCCGGCTGAAGATGCGTGAAGCCCATGCAGACGTCGCCCGCGTGTTCGCGTATCTGTTTGGCAAACGCGACGAGAAGAGCGCGCAGCGCGGCGCCAATGAGCGAGAGCGCGCGTCGCAGCCGGTAGATCTCCACGTTATCTTCGATGTCCATCGACGTCGAGCCGAGGTGCAGCTTGCCACCGCCGCGCGGCGCTTGACGCGCGAAGAGCCGAATCTCGGCCATCAAATCGTGATGGATCTCGGCTTCGATCTTGTGGGCCGCTTCTAAATCGATGTCATCGCCATGCGCCCGCAGGTCGGCAAGCTCTTCCGGCGAGACCAAACCGGCTTCGGATTGTGCTTCTGCCAGCGCAATCCAAACCGCGCGCCACAATCGTCTCCGTTCATATTCGGAAAAGAGCGCACGAAGCTCAGGCCTTCCATATCTCCACGAGAACGGAGAGGCGTAGGTCCGATAGTTCATTCGGTCTTATCGGCTTCTGGCAAGCGCTAAGCCGAGCCTGGTTCGGGTCGCATGCTGGGTCTCGAGAGCCCCGAAAGTTCCGCCGTCAAAATCTCCACAAGCAACCGCTGATCGTCGATCTTGCCGGTCACAAGTGCTTCAAAGGCGCGGACCGCTCGCTCGTATGCATTGCGCGCTCGGCGCTCGCCGACGCGCGCCGCCACCGGACGCAAGAAACGTTCGCGCCACTTCGCGCGCGGCGGAAGCGTGCCGCCCGGACGCGCGAGTTCCCAAAGCAGGCTCAGCTCCGTTGCGAGCGCAGCGATCAATGGCACGGCCGCTTTGCGCTGATCTTGCTCGAAAAGCTCAGCGGCGATCTCGAGCGCGGTGTCGACTTTGCCTTCCACAAGCGCGCTCGCGTACTTGTACGCCTTGGGATCCTCGACGGCAAGACTCTCCGCTTCCAAATCAGCGTAAGAGATTTTCTTATGCGTGAGCGCAAGCTTTTCAAGATCGTTGCGAGCCGCCGCAAGTTCGGCTGTGCTCGACGAAAGCTCATCGATCACTCGCGTCTCGGCCTTCACGCCCAGTTCATCGATCAGCTCTTCGATGAAACGTTCGCGTACCGCCGCATTCGCGGATGTGTCGATACGCAACGCATTTCGCCCCGCCATGACGCCGAACGGCTCGGGTCGCTTCGCACGGGGCGAGAGCAAATCGCAGAGTACGAGCGTGTTTCCCTCGGGAGTCCGCTCGGCGACTTCCCATAGTTCGCGCCGCATCGGCGTCTTCAGCGTCTGTGCATCAGTGACGACGACGACCCGGCGGTCAGCCAGAAACGGCATCGCGTTGACCGCTTCCGCGATGCGGTTTGTTTCGTCGATCTCCGGACCGTGGAATCGCTCGAGATTGAGCGCGCGCGTTTCGGGAGCCAGCGCGCGATCAAGGAGCAGCTCTAACGCGCGCTCCGCGAGCGTACGCTCCGTCCCTTCGATGATGACGAGGTTGCCGATCTTCGGTTCCTTGTCGACAAAATCGTAGAACTTCATGCGAGCGCTCCGACATTCGGACGAGTTGCAAGTTCCGGAATCGACTCCGAATACGGCGGCTTTAAGATCCCGTATTCCGTGATGAAGCCGGTGACCAGCCGCGCGGGTGTTACGTCAAAGGCCGGGTTGTATGTCGCGGTCTGGGGATCAGTGATTGCGATGCCGCCGACTTGCCGAACTTCATCGCCGCTGCGTTCCTCGATCGGAATTGCCGCGCCGTTCGGCAACGTGAAGTCGAACGACGAGCGCGGCGCGGCGACATAAAACGGAATGCCGTGATGCGCCGCCGCGACAGCCAGGCCGTAAGTGCCGACCTTGTTCGCTGTATCGCCGTTTCGCGCGACTCGATCCGCCCCGACGATCACGAGATCGATTCGCTTCTGCTGCATCGTCACGGCCGCGGCACTGTCGACGATGAGCGTTGCGTCGACGCCGGCTTGTCCCAGCTCGTACATCGTCAAACGTGCGCCCTGAAGCAACGGCCGCGTCTCACTCGCGTAAACGGCTAGGTTTTTTTTCGCTTGAGCCGCAGCAATGATCGCGCCGAGCGCCGTGCCGCCGCCGGCTGTCGCAATCGGCCCCGTGTTGCAATGCGTCAGGACTCGCGAGCCGTTTGAAAACAGCGGCAGTGCAGCTTGCGCGATCATCCGGTCAATGGCGCGCTGTTCCTCATGAATCGAGTTCGCTTCAGCCAGCATGTCGCCGGCAGCTAAAACGCGATCGACCGCCCAGCTCAAGTTGACAGCCGTCGGGCGCGCATTGCGGATACGCTCTGTGGCGGCCTTAAATGCTTCATTATCGGAGATGCGCTGTCGCAGCAGCACCACGCCGTACGCGCCGAAGACGCCCAGCGCCGGCGCGCCGCGGATCGCCAGACTTTTGATCGCGGACTCGAGTTCGTCAACCGTTTGCGCCCGGACTAAGTGCGTTTCATGCGGCAAGCGACGCTGATCGATGTATTCGATCGCATCGCCGGTCCAGCGGAGCGCTTCGGTCATGCGGGGATCTGCAGCAAACTTGCGGCCGCCATTGCGGCAGCATAGCCTTTGTTACCGCGCCGCGGGTCAGCCCGTTCCTCCGCCTGCTCGTACGACTCCGTCGTCAAGACTCCGAAGCCGATCGGGCAGCGCGTTTCAAGCTGCACCGACATCAGTCCGCGCGCACATTCGGCCGCGATATATTCGAAATGCGGCGTTTGGCCGCGAATGATTGCACCGAGCGCAACGACCGCATCGAAACGCGTGCTCGAGATCACTCGTGCGGCCGCAAGCGGCAATTCGAAACAGCCGGGCACGTCGAAGACATCGACGTCTTGCCGCGAAGCGTTGCACTCATGCAGCGCCGTTCGCGCGCCTTCCAAAAGCATCTCAGCAAGTTCCGGATAGAACCGGGCGCAGATTACGGCGATTCTCTTGCCGCGCAGATCAAGACGCTGTGAAAGCGCCGCCTGCTTCACCGAGCCGCGGCTTCCTTCGAGAACAGATGCCCTAATTTCGAACGCTTTGTTTCAATGTAGCTGGAGTTGAAGGCCGTCGGCGGCGTTTGAATCGGGACGCGGTCGATGATCTTCAGGCCATAGCCTTCCAAGCCAAAGATCTTCTTCGGGTTATTCGTCATGACACGCATCTCGCGCACGCCCAGATCGAAGAGAATCTGCGATCCAATTCCGTAATCGCGCTTGTCGACGGGGAGCCCGAGCGCGAGATTGGCCTCGACGGTATCCATGCCGCGATCTTGCAACTCGTACGCACGGAGTTTGTTGGCAAGGCCGATTCCGCGACCTTCTTGATGCAAATAGAGCAACACGCCGCGCTTTTCTTTCCCGATCATCGCAAGCGCGCCGTCGCGCTGCGCCGCGCAATCGCAGCGAATCGAGTGCAGCGCATCACCGGTCAAACATTCGGAGTGTACCCGCACGAGGATGTCCTTGCCATCACCGATCTCACCCATCACCATTGCTACGTGCGTCAATCCATCGATCGCGCTCTCAAATGCAACGCCGCGGAAGGCGCCGAATTCGGTGGGCAATTCGAAGTTCGCAATACGCTGCACGAGCTTCTCGTTGCGCATGCGATAGGCGATGAGGTCTTTGACCGTGATCAGCTTCAGGTGATGCTTCTTCGCGAAGATTCGTAACTTGTCCAGACGCGCCATCGTACCGTCGTCGGCCATAATTTCGCAGATGACGCCGGCCGGATAGAGCCCGGCGAGCCGCGCTAAGTCGACGGCGGCCTCGGTTTGGCCCGCTCGTACGAGCACTCCGCCGTCACGAGCGCGCAACGGAAACGTGTGACCTGGGCGCAAGAAATCGCTCGGGCGCGTCGTGGGATCGATTAGCGCTGAGATCGTCGCGGCGCGATCGTGTGCAGAAATCCCGGTAGTCGTTCGCCCGCGCGCTTCAACGGAGATCGTGAACGCAGTTTCGTGCACCGCCGTGTTTTCGGAAACCATCTGTGGCAGATGGAGCTCCTCAAGTCGCTGGCCGGTCATCGGAACGCAGATCAAGCCGCCGGCTTCTTTGCGCATGAAGTTGATCGCCTCGGGCGTCGCCATCTGGGCGGCCATGACGAGGTCGCCTTCGTTTTCGCGATCCTCGTCGTCGAGTACGACGACCATCTTACCGTCGCGGATGTCTTTGACGGCGGACTCGATCGAATCAAAATCGGAAGCCCGGCGCGGACCGGTGAGTTCGGGCAGCACGCTCGAAAGACGCTGCAAGGAGCGGAACGACGGCTCGCGCTGGCCGGAACGCAGGTAAGAGATCGCGGATTCGGTCAGGCCGGAGCGCTCGGCAAGCTCGGCGGCATTAAGGCCGACGGCCTCCATGGCGGAGTTTAGGGTATCGGCAAACGTGGTTGGCACGGGGCTACAGCGTAGCCGCCGCACTTAACAGTTGTCAACTACAAAGGGCAGCAAAGCACCTTGCGTTACGCTGAGGAACGAGCCGCCCATGACAAAGTGGCGGCCCACGATCGTCGTCTACGGTGCCGGCATGTTGCAGGGTTTCGCGTTCACGCTCGTGCCGGCGCTAGCGACGGTCTTCGCAGCTGCACCGTACAACATCAATGCGCGCGGCTTCGGCATTCTCTTTATCCCGTTGACCGTCGGCGCGATCATCGGCGCTGCCCTAACGCCAAAACTGGCCGCAAAAACCGACACCGTAATGGTGCTGCGCATCGGCGTTGTCGCAAACGCCGCTGCACTCGTCGCCCTCCTGATCGCTTCAC
>JAFARW010000210.1 GCA_019245275.1 Vulcanimicrobiota bacterium | reverse complement strand
CGCGCAGCTGCGCAATGCGGTTCGTCGCGTAGGGTTGCGCGGCAAACCATTCGCCGAGGCGTAAGATCGAGTCGCTCGAGAGCGCCTCTCTTTGCCGCGAGAAGGCTTCAACATCGATGTTACGCGCGAACCGATGCAGCGTTGCGACCGCAATCGCGCGCTGCGCGGCGTCGACCGAGCCGCAGCAGAGCAGCCCAAGACGATCTGCCGTGTATTCGGTCCGGCGAAGCCACGCTCCGAAGATGATCGAGACGATCGCGTTCTCTTTGCCGTTGACGCTCAGCAGCGAAGTCAAGCGAGTATGACCGGCGGCGATGTGACCGAGCTCGCGTCCGATCATGAAGGTCAGCTCGTCTCCCTCGAAGTGGTCGAGCCAGTGGCTCGAGATCACGAGGGAATACGGTTCGCCAAAACCGAGGGCGACGATCGGAACGAACATGTCGTCGCGCACGAAGATCAGCGGCATCGGAACGTGCAAGAGCGACGCGCAGCGTTCAACGACTTCAAAGACATGCGGAAAATGCGTTCGCGTGATGCGCACGCTGCTGCCAAGCAATTGGCCGCGCGCAAGCGTGACGTAGACCATTGCTGCGACGATGACCACGGCGATCGTCGAGACTCCGAGCGTCTCGTGGAGGAAGCCGCCGATCACCGCAAGCGCGGTGGGGGCGAGGAGGATCGTGAAAATGAGGGCGGCCCGCTCGCCGCGGCTTCGGAGGGACCACTTGCCCGTAAAGAAATCCGGCACGGCTTTCTAAGAGAGTTTGAACCTGGCCGGTTTTTTTCTTTCGGGTGTTGACAGAGTTTGAAATCGTGCTATTATACTAGTGTACTAGTACAACAGCACGTTGGTACTAGACAGAAGGAGGCCCACAATGACCCAGAGCTACCGTCCAGAGCAGAACTCGGCAGTTGAGCTGCGCTGCCCCGTCCGTCCCGCCGACATCGGCGTACGCCTATTCAGCGGGTGGGGACCGCAGGCTTAAGAAGCCGATGCCGTCAGTTTTCACGGTTGACCCGCGCAGCGGCGTTCCGATCTACCTCCAGCTGATCGAGCAAGTCAAACGCTCGGTCGCCGTCGGGGCTCTGGCGCCCGGCGAACAGCTGCCGACAGTCAAGCAGCTTGCGCTGGACCTAACGATCAACCCGAACACCGTTGCGCGCGCCTACCGGGAGCTCGAGCGCGATGCGGTGATCGAAACCTCACCGGGACGCGGCTCCTTTGTGAGATCCGACGGCGCCCAAGGCGTTGCGACAAAAACTCGCGACGACGTGGCCCGCGACGCGTTCAGTGAAGCAATCCGGGAAGCGAAATCGCTCGGTCTTTCCCGCTCTGCAGCCAGTGCGCTGATCGCGCAGACGCTCGATCGCTGGTTTCCTAAGGAAGAAGCAAGTTCATGAGCACGATCTCTATTCAGAATCTTTCGAAGTCGTACGGCTCTCTCGCCGCGCTTACTCACTTTAGCGCCAACATCGAGCAGGGCAGCGTGTTCGGGCTGCTCGGGCCGAATGGCGCCGGCAAGACGACCGCATTCAAATGCATGTTGGGGCTCGCGCGTGCCGACACGGGCACCGTTCTCTTTGACGGCGCGCCGCTGGAGCCGCACATGTTTGAACGGATCGGCTACATTCCAGAGCGCAGCGTTCTTTACGATTGGATGACGCTGGCCGAGCATCTCGAGATGCAGCGCCGAGCTTTTTCTCGTTACGATGCGAACCGCGCCCGCGAGCTGCTCGCGCTCTTTTCGCTGGAACCGCGCAAGCGCGTGCGTTCTCTCTCGAAAGGAATGCGCACGGCCGCCGCTGTTGTGATGGCGTTCGCCGCTAATCCCGACATCTTGATCCTCGACGAGCCGACGACGGGACTCGATCCCGTCAATCAGCGTGCCGTCCTCAAGCTGATGATCGATGCCTCCGCACAAGGCAAGACGATCATCTTCTCCTCGCATCAGATCGGTCAGGTCGAACGAGCCGCCGAGACGATCGCGATCTTAAAGGAAGGCAAGCTGCTGCTTAGCGGTGCTGTCGACGATTTGAAGAGCGGCTGGAAAATCGTGGAAGGCATCTTCGAATCAGATCAATTTTCAATCGACGGCATCTCGTCGGACCCCGACGTGCAGCGCATCGAACGGACCGGTCGCATCTTGCGCGTCTCCGTCCGCAGCGATAGCGACGGCATCGCGCGACGGATGACCGAGCTTGGCGCACGTGACGTGCGCACACTCGATTTGAACCTGGAAGACATCTTTTTGGGCGCCGTCGAGGCGCGGCCGAAGGAGCAGAGTTTAGATGTACTACGTTGAGATGTTGCGCGCATGGCGCGTCATGCGAATCTTCCTGATCATCTTGGGGATTCTATTCGTCCTCGCGATCGTCGGCCGGTTCAGCGGCCATGGCCGTATGGACGTAGCCAATCAGTACGTCGTGCCGCCGAATGCGCGTCACGTCGTGCATAGCGTAGCGCCCGATGGAAGCCGGATGACGAGCTTCGATGGTTCGAACGGGGAACACGTTGTCATTCGCACGGATCCGACGAGCGACGTTCAATCGGTCGCCGTAACCGAACCCGTAAGCGGCAAAACGCGGCCGGCCGAAGCGAAGATTGCCAACGTTTCGATCAAGCAGAGTCGACATGGACATCTAATGACGACGGTACTCCGGTACCACCGGATTCCGTTGGATTACGCGCTTGGGATCGCGGCGATTTTTGTTGCGATCTTCTCGTCGATCTTAGGGTTAGGTCTATCGCAGGAAAACGACGGACATCTGGAATTAGCATGGACCAAACCGACGAGCCGTCAAGGATACGCGGCAAGCCTCATCGGTGTCGACATTCTTGCCATGGTCGCGCTGCTAGGGATTACAGTCGCGCTGATCGTTGTGATCTTGGCGATGTATGGCCTGGCGAAGTTGATTGTCGCGGATGCCGGCACGCTGCTTACGCTGTTCTTTGCCTTCGCTTACATCGTGAGTTTCTACGCGCTGGTGATGGCGATTACGGCATCTCTGCGGCGCGCGAGCGCAGTCGCGCTGGCGATCCTGTGGCCGGTTGTGCTCATCCTCCCGAGCTTGACGGACGTAAAGTGGCTCAACATCGGCGCGATCGTGCGCTTCATCGACACGATCAACCCGCTCGCCTACTTCTACTCGCTCTCGTCGTCCAGCAGCCACACGCTGCTTCCGCCGGGCATCGGATATTCGATCGGGGCCATGGCGGTCGTCGCTGTCGTGGGTTTCGTTGCGTCGCTCGCCCAATGGCGGCGTTTGGAGGCGTAGATCATGGAGTTCATCGGAACGAAATTCTCAATCACGCTCGGCGCGTGGCGGCTGCGGTTCGTGTTGGCGCTCGAGGAGGCGAATGACGAGCGCCGGCCGGATAAGCTGCGTCCGCATCACGTGACGACGCCGCGCGAGCGGACGGCGGCGCGGTAATGCGTTTGGCATCGCCAAGATCGTACGCGAGGATTGCCGGCTTCTTCTACTTGCTGACCTTCGTAACGGCGGTACCGTTCCTGTTTGCGGATAACCTTATCGTCACCAACAATCCCTCAGCGACGGCGGCCAACATCCTCGCGCATCCTTCCGTGTTTTGGCTGGGCTTCGTCGGAAATCTGCTCGGAAGCGCATCTTATGTTGTCGTGACGGCGATGGCCTATCGATTGTTTGCGCCTGTAAACAGGACGGCCGCACTGGTCGCGGCGTTCTTCAGCTTAGCGGGCTGCGCGATCGGCGTCGTTGCGTACGTCTTCTACTTTGCCCCGTCGCTCTTGTTGGGCGGCGCTCACTATTTGAGCGTCTTTAATCCGGCGCAGCTCCAAGCGCTCGCATTCCTGCTGCTGAAATTCGCCGGCCGCGGGGTCGGAATCAGTCTCGTGTTCTTCGGCTTCTATTGTTCGCTCATCGGCTATCTGGTTTTTCGTTCAACGTTCATGCCGAAAACGATCGGTGTGCTAATGGCAATTGCAGGGTTGGGGTGGCTCACATTCTTGTGGCCGCCGCTGCAGAGCGGCTCCTATGTGATGCTGACCGGTTTGGTGGGCGAAGGATCGTTTACGTTGTGGCTGTTGATCTTCGGCGTCAATCCGGAGCGCTGGAACGCGCAACTCAGCGCCGCGCCCGCCGCTTAGAGTATCGAACTCGGATGTGACGCGCCGCCGTATTTGAAATCGCCGTTCGCCAGCGTGTAGAAATAAAGATTCGGGTCGATCGGATCACCGCTAAATGAAAAACTGAACGAGCCGACGATCGTGTCGAACGAGCCGCCCGTCGTCAATGCGCGGATCATTGAGAGACGATCGGAGCTTCCCGTCCGCCGCGCTGCGGCGATTGGAACCTGCGCGGCCGCAAAGCCGAAGGCGATTAACGGTGTGATCTCGCCATAACGAGCGCCCAGATCTCCGACATATTGAAACGCGGAGGTTACGCGGTCGAGTGGCGGCATCGAGGTCGAAATGAATGCTCCACTCATCTCGCTCGAATATTGTAGCGTAGCGCGTGTATAGAATCCCTGAGGTGCACCGAATCCGCCTTTGAAACCGAACGTCCGCAGCAGCGGAACGATCGGGCCCAATGTTTGGACATTTCCGGCGAGGAAGATGTAGTCCGGCGCGAAGGACTGAACGCGCTTGGCAGCGTCGCCAAGATTCGGATTATCGGCCTTGACGGCGATCGTCGTCGTCGACACCTTTTCGAGTGACGCCTCGCCGACGAATCCGCGCGCGACATCGGGTCCGTAGTCGGCATCGGTTGTCAAAGCAACGGCGCGCGTGGGGCGCACCTTCGGGAGGACATAGCGTGCGAAGAGCTGCCCTTCCACCGAGTCTTTCGTGGGCAAGCGAAAGACGTTGCGGTAGCCACGACCCGTGATCAGATCCGCGCTCGACGCCGGCACGATCAAGGGCATACGCGCATTCGCGTATTGCGGCAGCGCCGTCATCGTGACTGCACCGCTCAAATGGCCGACGGTTGCGATCGCCGTCGGATCGGATGCTGCAAATTGAGCGCCCATCACCGCGCCGACGTTCGAGTTTTGATCGTCGAACGAACGCATCGCAAAGCCGCGGTCAAGTGCACCCGTCATGCGGTTGACCTCATCGACTGCTTGCCGAACGCCGTTGACGATCTGCAGGCCGGCGGCGCTCTGCGGCCCCGTCAGCGGTACGACGACGGCGATCGTCAGCTGCTGTGAAAAAGGAGCGCCAAACGCCGGGCGCGTGGCAACGGCAGAAACCGCCGCCGCGCTGCCCAGTAAGAAACGGCGTCTAGAAGGCCGGCCGTTGGACATCTCTATCGTAACGAAAAACCTGCGAGCGTCGTCCCTAAGAACGCAACCGAAAATGCCATGTTCGTTACAAAGATGCGCTCGTTTAGGACGAAGACGTTCTCCGAGCGCCCAAATTCGCGCCGCTCGAAGGCCAAGACGAGCGCCGCCGCGACGACGCCGATGAAATACCACCAGGACGCTTTTGCGAGGTAGCCGGCGATCGCCAGCGCGACGACCATCAAGCCGTGCAAGATCATCGGGAGCGCTCGTGCGGCTCCATTTCCAAAGCGAGCGGGAATCGAGCGTAGGCCCTGTGCGCGATCGAACGGCACGTCCATCAGCGCGTAGACGATGTCGAAGCCGGCGACCCAAAGCAGAACCGCGCCGAAGAGTAAGAACGCCGTCGCATCGATCGTGTTTGCAACTGCGATGTATCCGCCGAGCGGTGCGAGCGCATCGACCGCACCGAGCACGAAGTGACTACCCCACCAAAACCGCTTGCAAAGTGGATACAGAAGCACGCCCACGACCGCAATCGGAAGCAATCGCAAACAGAGCGGCGCGAGCATCGCGGCGCTCAGCGTTAGGACGGCGAAGCCGACAACGATCGCCCAGATCATGACGGACGAGCGCATCTTGCCGCTGGCGAGAGCGCGACCCGCGGTGCGTGGGTTCATCTGGTCGATCTCGCGATCGAAGTAGCGGTTTGCAGCCATCGCGGCGGTGCGTGCACCGAGTACCGCGGTCGTGATCCAGAAGAGTGCATGCCACGACGGCAATCCGTGTGCGGCCAAGATCGCCCCGACATACGCAAAAGGAAGCGCAAAGAGCGTGTGCTCGATGCGGATCTCTTTGAAGAAGATGTTGACGGCGCTCACGAGCGACTGCGCAGCAAGCGCTGCAACGCGGACTCACCTTGGCTGGACCAGGAATCGTCGGACGCACTCATCCGGTCGAGTCCATACTCGTGCCAACGGCGGTCAACGAGGTCTCTAGTCGC
>JAFARW010000062.1 GCA_019245275.1 Vulcanimicrobiota bacterium | reverse complement strand
CGACGCGCCAACCGTTCAACTTCTATCTGACAGCGCACATCAAGCTGTAGGGTCTATGCGGCGGTCGCCGTACCAACTGTCACGCTGAGCTTGTCGAAGCGCCACGATTTTGGTGGCACCCCGACAGGCTCAGGGTGACAGTATGATGCAGTACGGGTTTCAATGCGAAGAGTGTGAAGAGGCGATCTTCCCTGCGACGACGCGGTCGGAACTTGCTTGGTTTCGCAATCGCCTGCACGTTGTGCGTGAAGTTGCAAAACACGTGCAAACCGGATTGGATACCTGGATGATCGAGGGGATGGAATTCCTAGATCGCCATAGCGGCCACAGCGTCGTGCTCGTGAGCCGCAGCTCTACGAAGAGCGGTTCGGCTTAGAGCAAATTAGCGATGGAAGAAGATCGCTAAGATCGTTGTGACCCACGTACCGAAGATCATGCCGACGAGCCACCGGAAGTTCGTCGTTACTTCTAAGTGCAGCGCATCAATTTTCGCGTCAAGACGATCGAGACGCGCATCGATGCTGTCTAGACGCTTGCTGATCTGTTCGTAGGCGCCCTCGAGGCGCCCCATACGAATTTCGAGCGGCACGCTGCTCACTGTAATCCATTAGTTCCCCGCCTTGGCGACGTGGCTCCCGCGTACAGCGGCGTTATTTCGGTATTTTGAGTTGCTGGCCGGGGACGACGGTACTGTTTTGCAGGTGGTTTGCCGCAGCGATGCGATCGACCGCGTCTTGCACGCTGCCGTCTGCCGGGATATGCCGCGCTGCGATCGCCCAAAGCGAATCTCCGGGCTGCACGGTCATCGTGACGAACTGCTCGCTGCCGGCGGCATAGAGATGCATGGTTGAAAGCGTCGGCAAGGCGACCGTCAGGCTCAGCCCCGCCAGCACGATCATCGGCATCAATGAGAACCGTCTGCGCCTGATCATCTCTCTCTCCTCTTACCCTCAGCGGGGTGCGTCGTGGGCTGAAACGGGCATATTTTGGGGCAAACGCCTGTTCGTCCACTATATTTTAGCATACGCCTGCTCGCGGCTGTCAAGGATTTTTCGAACGTATGTTTGCCTTGTTGACCCACCCTGTGGTAGATTATGGGCGTGAATCAGCCAACCGAGCGGCAACGCCGCATCCTGGAAGTGATCTCCGAGTTTGCCGCCGAGCACGGCTACCCGCCGTCCGTACGCGAGATCGGAGAGCGCGTCGGGCTCTCGTCCTCGTCGACCGTTCAATCCCACTTGAAGACCCTCGAACGTCGCGGGCTGATCAGCCGCGATCCCACAAAGCCGCGGGCCTTGCGCAGCATGCCGTCAGCGCACCCGGCACCGGAGGTCCTGGCGCTGCCGATCGTCGGCAAGGTAGCCGCCGGCACACCGATCACAGCCGAAGAGAATATTGAAGGCGAATTTGCGCTACCGAGCGACTTCGCGCGCCACTCCGATGCGTTTATGTTGCGTGTGAGCGGCGACTCGATGGTCGATGCCGCAATCCTTGACGGCGATCTCGTGCTCGTGCGACCGCAAAAAACCGCGAGCAACGGAGAGATCGTCGTTGCGATGGTTGACGGCGAAGCGACGGTCAAGCGTTTCTACAAGGAGTCGGATCGCGTGCGGCTGCAGCCGGAGAATCCGAGCATGAAGCCAATCTACGCGCACGATGTTACGATCGTCGGGCGCGTCGAAGCCGTCGTTCGCAAAATCTAGCTTAGACCAAAGCCCGCTCTTCGCGTGGTTTGATCGGCGGGTCGTTCCGGCGTTGCGCCGCTTCGGCGATGCGCCGGCCCTAGTTGCGATTCGCCGGGCGCTGCCGTGGAGTTTGATCGGTCTGGGAGCTGCGCTCCCGTTTTTTTTCATTTTGGCGCCGCATCGGTCCGGCGGATTCGGAGCGGTGTTCGAAGGACGGATGGCGTTCGCGCTGCTCCCCTCCTTTGCCGCGATGGCAATCGTGCTTGTCTTTCTCTTGGCGCGCGAGCTCGCAGTACAGCTGAAAATTACGTTGACCGGAATGCTGATCGCAGCGCCGGCAGCGTTCTTTCTTTCGCCGCCTCCGGGGGCGCACTCGAACGCGCTAGCGTACCTTCACGCGCTCGGAACCGTCGGTCTCTTCTTAGCGATTGCGCTCGCACTCTTGTGCGCGTCGCTTTTCGTCATCGTGCAACGGAAAGCTCCGCAGCGTTGGCAGGCGCCGCTTTCATTCGCTGTAGCGCTCGCGATCGTCGTCATCGCGGGCGTCTTGTTTCGCTTTCACATTTCACCGGCGCAAGCGATCGTTGTCGCTGTGCGGCCGCTGTCATCGCTCGGCGATACTTATGCGGCTCTCTTAGCGATCACCGTTGTCGAAACGGCGCTCTGGATCGCCGGCGTTCACGGGCCTGCAACGCTGGCGGCGATCGTTACGCCGATCTACTTGACGCTGCAACTGCAGAACACCGCTGCATTCTCAAACCACCTCGCGTTGCCGCACGTCGTTGTCGTGTCGACGTTTCTCTTCGTCTTTCCCGGCGGTGCCGGCGCAACGTTGCCGCTCGTCGTGCTACTGCTGTTCAGCCGCGCGCCCCGCCTTCGCAGCATCGCGAAGCTGACGCTATTGCCGGCGATCTTTAACTTGAACGAACCGCTGCTCTTCGGACTGCCCGTCGTCTTCAATCCATTTTTGTGCGTGCCGTTCGTGCTCGCTCCGGCCGTCCTCGCGACGGTGACGTACCTTGCAATGCGGATCGGCTGGGTGCACACACCGATCTTCTACTTGCCGTCATCGGTTCCGACAGTGGTCTCTACGTACTTAGCGACGCTCGATTGGCGAGCCGTCATCCTCGTACTCGTAAACGTCATCATCGCAGGCGCAATCTATGTTCCATTCGTGCGCGCGTACGATGAGCACGAACTTCGACTGAGCGTACACGCGACGCCACCGTGTTAGAGCAAATCTGCCGGCAGTTCGGAATCGAGCCGCACATCGAACGAGCGGCCACGCGCGCATTGGAGCTGACTCAGGGCCTTCAATATCCGGCGCAGTCCGAAAATCGAATCCGTGTCCTCCAGGCCTTCATCGATCAAGACATCGCCGACAGTGACCTGGGCGGCTCGGTCGGTTACGGATATGACGATCCGACACGGGCGCACTATGAATCTCTGCTGGCGAAGGTCTTCGGTGCACCTGCGGCGCTCGCGCGGCTTTCGCTTGTCAGCGGAACCCACGCCATCGTTGCGGCGCTGGAAGCGCTCGTGTTGCCGGGAAAGACGCTGCTTTCCGTGACCGGCCCTCCGTACGATACTCTGCGCAATGCAATTTTAACGGCACCGCACTCCCTGGTCGAACGCGGGATGCGGTACGAAGAGATCGGCTTGCGCGACGGCACATTTGACGACGTCGCGATCGCGCAGCAACTCGAAGATCCGGATATTGCGGCTGTCTTCGTGCAACGATCGCGCGGGTACGCGCCGCGCCGCTCGGTTGGAATCGAACCGTGCGCGACTCTGTTTGACAACATTAAAAACGTCCGTCCCGACGTCGCGATCGTCGTCGATAATTGTTACGGCGAACTGGTTGAAACGCGCGAGCCGACACACATTGGCGCCGATGTGGCGCTCGGCTCGCTGATCAAGAATCTGGGCGGCGGTCTGGCGCCGGCAGGTGCATATGCGATCGGTAAAGCTGATGTCATCGAGCGGATTTCAGCCCACCACTATGCGCCCGGCTTGCGCAGCGGCGTGGGGCCAACGCTGAACGCCGGCCGCGCGCTGCTGCAAGGCCTCTTCATCGCCTCGTTGATCGTCGAGCAGGTCTTACGCGGCTTGGATTTTTGTGCGGCGCTCTTCGAGGAGCTGGGTTACGCAGTCGATCCGCGCTGCGGCGCGGCGCGCACCGATACCGTGCAGGCGATTCGCGTCGGCAATGCCGAGCGCGTGCAGGCTTTTGCCTGCGGGCTCCAGCGAGCGATGCCGGTCAACGCGCGTTTTCGTCCCGAGCCGGGTCCCGTGCCCGGTTACGCAGAGCCGGTAATCATGTCGAGCGGTGCCTTCATCAGTGGAGCGACGATCGAGTTGTCGTGCGATGCGCCGCTGCGCGAACCGTTCGAAGTTTATCTTCAGGGCGGTCTCTTCGCGGAGCATACCATCGCCGGCACGTTGTTGGCGGCGCAAGCGCTGGCGAAAAACTAAGGGGCGAAGGCCCTCCCGCCAGAATCCTCGTGCTCGATGTACTTGCTCGAGGTTCTAAGCGGCCCGCTGGATGGAAAGACCTGGCAATTCGAGCGTGAGATCACAATCGGGCGCGACGATTCCGTGGCGGACGCCTGCATTACGATCGACCGCTACATCTCGCGCAAGCACGCGCAAGTGAAAGCGCAGGCAGGGCGCCTTGTCTTGACGGACTTGCATAGCCGCAACGGCACGAAGGTTGGCGGAAGGGCGGTTCGGGGCGACGCACGCCTCGCAGTAGGCGATCCCTTCGTCGTCGGCCGCACGGTCTTACGCGTCATCGTGACCTGACAAAAGATCCTTAATCGATGGAGATTGAGCGTGGCGTCGCGGAAGCCCGCGCTGCGGCAGCTTCTTTGTCGCGGCCGCTTGGGTTCGTGCCGACGATGGGAGCGCTGCACGCGGGCCATTTGGCGCTCGTATCTGCCGCGCGCGCCGAGTGTCGCGCGGTCGCGGCTTCCTTGTACGTCAACCCGCTGCAGTTCGGCGCCGGCGAAGACTTCGAGCGTTACCCGCGTGACTTCGAGCGCGACCGCGCGCAACTTGCGGCCGCCGGTGCCGATTTGCTCTTCGCGCCAGACTCGGCGGCGATGCCCGTCGCATTCTCGGCCATCGACCTGGGCTCGATCGAAGATCGCTTCGAGGGAGAGTGGCGGCCAGGACACTTTCGCGGGGTTGCGACCGTGGTAGCGAAGTTGCTCGACATCATGCGACCGGACGTTCTCTACCTCGGTCAAAAGGACGCACAGCAAACCGCCGTGGTCCGCCGCATGGTCCGCGACCTCAAGCTCGGCGTCGAGGTGCGGGTCGTGCCAACGGTCCGCGATGCCGACGGGCTCGCGCTCTCGAGCCGCAACGCCTACCTCTCGAGCGACGAACGCCGTGCCGCTCCATCGCTTCATGCGATGCTCCAGCGAGTCCGCACCTCGATGGAAAGCGGCATAGATAAAGGAAGCGCGATTGCGGAGGCCCGCCCGACGCTGAGTGCGCCAGGCGCCTTAGACTACCTCGACGTCGTCGATGCGGATTCGTTCGAACCGATCGAAACGCTTCGGGCGCCTGCATTTATCATTGCCGCAGCGCGTTTCGGCCGGACGCGGCTCTTAGACAATTTATGGATCCGCTGAACAGCGCGCGCGTTCTACTCGGCGTCAGCGGTGGGATCGCGGCATACAAAGCGGCCGCGTTGACGAGCACGCTCGTGCAGAGCGGCGCGACCGTCGACGTCATCATGACCGCCGCTGCCGAGAGGTTCATTACGCCGTTGACCTTCTCGTCGCTGACCGCGCGACCGGTCTATACCTCGCTCTGGGATGCGCCCGAACGGATACCGCATATCCGTCTCGTCCGTGAGGCGCAGGTCTTCATTGTCGCGCCGGCGAGCGCAAACGTGATCGCCAAGATCGCGACCGGCATCGCAGACGATCTCTTGACGACGGCGCTGCTCGCGTCTCGCATTCCAATCGTCGTCGCTCCTGCGATGAACTCCGCGATGTACGAGCGGTCTGAAACGAAACGGAATATCGACGCGCTGCGCGAGCGCGGAATCGAAATCGTCGAACCGGAGAGCGGCTTTTTGGCAGAGAGAGAGATCGGTCAAGGGCGGCTTGCTTCAGAGGAGCGATTGCTCGATGCAATTCGTCGGTCGCTTGCGCGAACTCGGCAGTTGCAAGGAAAGCGCGTGCTGGTTACGGCGGGTCCAACTGTTGAGGCATTGGATCCCGTGCGGCACTTTTCCAATCCGTCGACCGGCGCGATGGGCATCGCGCTGGCACGCGAGGCAGCGCAGCGCGGCGCCGACGTCACGCTGATCTTAGGACCGACGTTGCTTGCGCCGCCGCCGAACGTGCGAACGGTCGCGGTGAAGGAAGCCCGCGAGATGTACGAGGCGACAATGCGTGAAGTGCCCGCCGACCTCGTGATTGCTGCCGCCGCGGTTTCCGATTGGCGCCCTGCCGAACGCTTCGACCAAAAGCTTCCCAAGGGTTCCAAAGATTTGAACGTTCGAATGGTTCGCAATCCGGACGTGCTGCAAGCGCTCGGCGATCGCAAGGACGGCGCGTTCCTCGTCGGCTTTGCCGCGGAAACGGAGTCGCATCAAGCGCATGCTTCCGAAAAGCTGCGCAAGAAAAATCTTGATGCGATTGCACTCAACGATGTGTCGGGTGAGCGTGGCTTCGGGCTGCAAGAGAGCTCATTGACGCTTCTGTGGCGCGATGGCGGCGAGTTGAATCTTGGCTCCGGCGCTAAGGAGATGCTCGCGGCTCGGTTGCTCGATGCGATCGGCCCGCGCCTGAATGAGGATGCCGATGCTGCTCGCGATTGATGCCGGCAACACCGAAACGAAGCTCGGGATTTTCGCCGACGGCAAACGCGACCTGCGGCAAATGTGGCGCGTCACGACGGAGGATCGCCGCACTGCCGATGAATTTGGCGTCTTCCTGACGCAACTCTTCGACACCCAGCACTTGACGCCGAGCGACGTCAATGCGGTCGTCATTGCTAGCGTCGTCCCGAATCTTGACCCAACGATGACGGAAGCGTGCGAGCGCTTTTTCGGAGCGGCGCCGGTATTTCTCAAACCCGAATCGCAAACGTTGATGAGCGTGCAAACGGAGCGCCCGGCCGAAGTGGGTGCCGATTTGGTCGCTTCAGCGATTGGTGCTCGCGAGCAATACGGAACGCCATTAATCGTAATTGCCTTTGGCACCGCGACGGCGTTCGTCGCTATTTCCGCCGATGGTGCATATCTCGGCACGGCGATTGCGCCGGGCGTCGGTATCTCTGTTGATGCGCTGATCGGGCGGGCCGCCAAACTTCCGCAAATTGCGCTCGATGCGCCGGCGCGCGCTATCGGCCGCGAAACGGTCAGCTCGCTGCAATCCGGGATCATCTTTGGTTTCGTCGGACAGGTCGAGGCGCTGATCGATCGCATGCAAGCCGAGATTGGCACAAAACCGCGCGTCGTTGCGACCGGTGGGCGCGCCGACGTGATTGCGAAGCATACCAAGAAAATCGAACTGGTCGACCCGCACTTAAGCCTCGTCGGTCTCCAACTTTTCCACGAAAGCGGCGTGGTATAATGTCTGCCGTTATGCCGCCTGTCGCCTCGCCTTTGGTCATCGGTCCGCATCGCATTTGGCCGCCGGTCATCTTGGCGCCGATGTCGGGCGTGACGAATCGCACGATGCGGGCGCTGTACAAACCGTTTGGTCTCGGTCTGACGGTAACCGAATTCGTTTCGTCGTGCGCTCTGCAGTACGGCAATCGGCGTACCATGGAGATGATCGACCAACACGGGATCGAGAAGCCGGTGTCGACGCAACTCTGGGGTGATGATCCGGGGGTGATGGCGCGTGCTGCCAAAGTCGTGCGTGAATGCGGTGCAGACATCGTCGATATCAACTTCGGATGTCCCGCGCCGAAGGTGACAAAAACCCAAGGCGGCAGCGCGTGCTTGAAAGACGTCGATCGTTGTGAGGCGATCATGCGCGCCGTCGTTGCCGCCGTCGATTGCCCAGTCACGATGAAGATGCGGCTCGGATGGAGCGAGGACAATCTCGTCTACATCAGGGTGGCCAAACGCGCGCAATCCGCCGGCGTGAAAGCTGTAACTCTCCACGCGCGCACCGCGCGTCAATTCTATAAAGGTAGCGCGGATTGGGAGCACATCGCGGCCTTAAAGCGCGCCGTCGACATCCCCGTCATCGGCAATGGCGATCTTGATGAAGCGCATCTCGCAGTCGATCGCATGCGGCGCAGCGGCGTCGACGGCATCATGCTCGGCCGTGCGACGCTCGGCAACCCGTGGTTAATCTCACAGATCGTCGATTTGCTCGAAGGGCGCGACGCGCGACCGCTTCCGACGCAAGCCGATCGGCTCGCCTATGCGATCGTGCACTATCGTGCCATGGTAGATGAGTGGGGGGAGGCGCGTGCGGTGCCGCAGATGCGCAGGCACCTCGCGCTCTATTTGCGCGCGATCCCAGACGCGGCTGTTCTTCGCGAGCGAATCATGCGCATCGAACGTGCGGATGCTGTTATTTCGCTGCTGAACGCGACGATCGAACGCCTTCGATGCGAGGCGCTGGCCGCGTGATTTCGCCCGACCCGGTTCTGGCCGTCAAATCGGCCGACGACCTGTATGCGGAAGTGTACGACGATTACCGTCGTTACGTGAATCCGCCGCTCGCGCGCGTGATGAAAGTTTCGGGCTCACCGGTTGAGGTGCGCGCGGAAGGCGCGACGATTTACGATCAAAAGGGCAAAGCGTATCTCGACTTTGCCGGAGGCTACGGAGTCTTCACTCTCGGACATCGCCATCCGAAAGTCGTCGCCGCGGTCAAAGCTCAGCTCGACTTGATGGCGCTCTCCGGGAAGACGATGTTCAATCCGGTACTCGGCCGGGCGTCGCGCAAACTCGCGGAGCGCGCGCCGGGCGATCTTGAAATCTCATTCTTTTGCAACAGCGGTGCCGAAGCGGTCGAGGGCGCGATCAAACTTGCGCGCGCAGCAACGAAGCGGCACAAAGTCGTCGCGACGCACAATGCATTTCACGGTAAGACACTTGGCGCGCTGAGTGCTAGCGGTCGCGAATACTTTCGCGATCAATACCGTCCGCTGTTGGCCGGCATCGAGCACGTTCCGTACGGCGACTCGAGCGTATTAAAGGAAGCTTTGAGCGACGCCGCAGCGTTCGTCGTTGAGCCGGTCCAAGGAGAAGGCGGCGTCATCGTGCCGCCCCTGGGATACTTGCGTGCCGTGCGCGATGCATGCGATGCGAGCGGCGCGCTTTTTATCGCAGACGAGGTGCAAACGGGTCTCGGCCGGCTCGGAATGTGGTTCGGATGCGATCGCGATGGCGTTGTGCCGGACGTAATGACGCTTGCGAAAGGTCTTTCGGGCGGCGTCATGCCCGTTGGGGCATACATCGCGCGCGCCGGCTGCTGGAACGCGGCGTACGCACAAGCGCCGTTGATGCATACCTCGACGTTCGGCGGAAGCGAGATCGCCTGCGCGGCAGTGATCGCCGCGCTTGAAGTTCTAGAAGAAGAAGATCTCGTGCGCAATGCGCGCGAACGCGGTGCGCAATTGCTTGCCGGCGCGCGTGCACTTGCCACCGAATATCCGGCCCTGATCGCAGATGCACGTGGTCTCGGCCTGCTGGTCGGCGTTGAACTGACGAACGAGGGATACGGCGGCTCGATTATCCCGGAGATGCTCAAAATGGGCGTCACCGCGGCTTGGACTCTTAATCTTCAGCGCGTCATTCGTCTCGAACCGCCGTTAATCGTGACCGCTGAGGAGGTGGAACGCGCGCTTGCAGCGCTGCGCGCCGGGCTTGCGACGGCTTACGCCAAACTTGGATCTCTCTAGAAGCGCTTGATCGATGCCATATGTTGAAACGTCGATTGAAGTTGCCGCGCCCGCCAAAGCCGTCTACGAACTCGCGAAAGAGCAGGAGCGTTTTCCCGAATTCATGCCGGATGTCGAGTCGGTTGAAGTCCTCGAGCGGCATTCGGATCGCGTGATCACTCGCTGGAAGTCGCTTGTCGAGGAGGCGCCGATTGAGTGGACGGAAGAGGATCGCTTCGACGACGAAACGCCGCGGATCGACTACAAACTGCTCGAAGGCGACCTCGATAAGTTCGAAGGGTCATGGACGTTTGCCGAACGTGACGGCAAGACGCACGTCGTGCTTGGCGTGGACTACGATTTCGGTGTGCCAACGCTCGCGGAGCTGATCGGCCCGACGCTGCAGCGTAAAGTGCAGGAGAATAGCGAGATGATGCTGCGCGCGCTCAAGGACGAAGCGGAAAAGGAATAGTGCAGACCCGCAAGTTTTGCTTTGTCATTCATCCGACTTCACTCGACGACGTGCATCGTTACGAGCCGGGCGCGAAAGGCAAAGGCGAGCCGATTATCCGCAAGATCCTCGAGTGGATGCCGGCGTACGCGGCCGTGCATGTAACGGGCGTTCGCACGCCGGACGGTCGCGAAACGGAGGGCTGGTTCGTTGCGGCGCCATTGATGCCGGAACAGATGATCGATTTCCCGCGAGAAGAGGTCTACGAGCGGATCCTTCGCGCGATCAACATCGGCGCCGAGCTTGGCGCAGACGTCGCCGGATTAGGCGCATTCACCGGAGTTGTCGGCGACGCTGGAATCACGGTCAACGAACGCTCGCCGATTCCGGTCACGACGGGAAACTCACTAACGATTGCAGCCGGCATTCAGTCGCTCTTTCGTGGCGCAGCGGAGATGGGCATCGACTCCCAGGCTGCGACGGCGGTCGTCGTCGGCGCCACCGGCTCGATCGGTTCCGCCTGCGTGCACCTGATCGCGCCGCGCGTCAAGCGACTGATTCTCGTTGCGCGTAATGCGACACGCCTGCGCAAATTCCATGAATCGATCAAAGATCAGCTGCCGTGCGAATCATCGTACTCGGTCGATCTCTCGGCAGTGGTGGGTCAAGCGCAGCTAATCTTGACCGCAACGACTTCCACGCAAGATGTGATCGAACCGGATGATTTGCAAACCGGTGCCGTTGTGTGCGAGCTTTCACTGCCGCACGATGTTAGCCGCCGCGTCGCACAGGAGCGGCCCGACGTTCTCGTGATTGAGGGCGGCAACATGCTCGTCCCCGGTAACCCGCGCTTCGAGCGCGTGCGCGAACCGGGAACGGAGTTCGACCTCGGCTTGCCGGCGCGAACCGCGCTGGCGTGCATGTCCGAAACGATGGTTCTCGCGCTTGAGAATCGTTGCGAGCCGTTCACGCTCGGCCGCGGCATCGACTTGAATCGAGTGATTGAGATCGACCAAATGGCCGCGCGCTGCGGCTTCACGCTTGCGGACATGCGCGCATTCGATGCAGCGATCACACCCGAAACGCTCGAAGCGACGCGCCGTGCCGCGGCCCTTCGACAAGCTCAGGGTGACAGCGTCGGTAACGAGATGCTGCTGAAATGAAGAAGGTTGTCTCCGTTTCGCTCGGCTCGTCGTCGCGCGATCATCGTGCCGAAGTGGAACTACTCGGCGAGCAATTCGATATCTCGCGGATCGGCACGGACGGCAAACTCGAAGTCGCGGTCCAGAAACTGCACGAGCTCGATGGCAAGGTCGATGCCATCGGCTTAGGCGGAATCGACGTCTACTTATATGCCGGCACTAAGCGCTACGCACTGCGCGATGGCTTGCGGCTGCTACAATCGGTCAAAAAAACGCCGGTCGTCGACGGCAGCGGCTTGAAGAATACACTCGAACGCGAAGCGGTCACCTTCTTACAAGAAGATCTCCACGTCGACTTGCACGGGCGGAAAGTCCTGATGGTTAGCGCACTCGATCGCTTTGGCATGGCGCAGGCGCTCGTCGACGCGGGGGCCGACGTGCTCTTCGGCGATTTTATCTTTGCGCTTGATCTCGATAAGCCGGTGCGCGGGCTCGAAGAATTTGAGAAACTCGCCGAGCGGTATCTGCCGGATGCGTGCAAGTTGCCGTTCCAATTTTTCTATCCGACCGGTTCAAAACAAGATCGGCCGCCGCAGCCAAAGTATCCTCAGTATTACGAGGAAGCGGAAATCATCGCGGGCGACTTTCACTTCATGCGGCAGTTCATGCCGGACCGACTCGATGGAAAGCTCGTTTTGACAAACACCGTCACCGCGTCCGATGTGGAAGAGCTGCGAAAGCGCGGAGTGCGCACGCTCGTTACGACGACGCCCGATTTTGCCGGCCGATCGTTCGGCACGAATGTGCTTGAGGCGGCGCTCCTGGCGCTTCTGGGCAAGAAGTGGGAAGAGGTCACGGCCGAAGATTACGAGCGACTGCTGCGCGAGCTGGCTTTGCATCCGCGCGTCGTGCCCCTGTCACCCACCGTCTAACACTCGTGATTCCACAAACGCGGCATTTGCCGCGGGTTCTCGGATTTTTCGATATCTCGGTGCTCTCATCGGCATCGATGGGGCCGGCTTACAGTCTCGCCTCGACGATGGGTCCGATGGTGGCGGCCGCGGGGATGCTCGCGCCGAGCGCGCTGCTCGCGCTCGTTGTCATCATGCTGTGCATCGCGGTGGGGTTTTCGCGCCTTTCGCTTCACGCACCGAACGCGGGCTCGTCGTATGCGTGGATCGAGATGGCCTTCGGGCGCAGCGTCGGCGCATACGGCGCGTGGCTGCTCCTCGTTTCAAATTTCTTCGCGACGATGGCGGTTTCGATTCCGGCCGGTATCTATACGCTCGATCTGATCAATCCCGCGCGCGCGCAAAATCCGTTCTGGGATGCGGCTGTCGGCGGAGTCTGGATCCTTGGAAGCGCCGTCCTTCTGTACGCCGGTGTGCGACCGACTGCGCTCGTGACCGCGGTGTTGCTGCTGCTTGAGCTGCTCGTGCTTGGCGTGAGCGCGGTCGCGGCGGCACTGCATCCGAGTTCATCGGCGGGCCACGTTGCCTCCATTTCAGCGGCTCCGTTAACGGTCGGCGCATTCGGATTCATCAATGCGATGGCGCTTGGCATCTGGATGAGCGATGGATGGGAAGTTTCGGCATCGACTTCCGAGGAGGTCAGCGGCCAGCAATCGCAATCCGGTCGCGGCGGCATCACCGGATTGCTTGTTACGGCGGTCATCTTGATCGGATGCATGATTGCGTATCTGCATTTGGGCGGCGCGACGGGATTCGCGGCGCACGCCGATGATGCGATGGCATATGTGGCGACGCGCTTGGGCGGAAACGTCTGGCGCGTGGTCATCATCGTGACTGTTTTGATTTCAACATGCAGCGCGTTATGGACGACGCTGCTGTATCTCTCACGCAGCGTCTTTGCGATGGGGCGAAGCGGTACGTTACCATCGTTCTTCGGAACGCTCGACCGGCGCGCGGAGCCGTTCTGGTCGCTTTTCGGGATCGCTGTGCTCGTCACGGCGTGCGAGCTGCTCGTCGGTCTCTCGCCGACCGCAAATAGAGCGCTAACGCTCGTCCTCAATGCATCATCCGTTTTCTTGGGCCTGCTGTTCTGCGGAAGCGCGGCGGCCAGCATGCGGCTCTTTTGGAAGCAGCCGCACGAGCGTATCGCCGGCGTGATCGTGCCGGGCGTCGGTTTGGTCGCACTGTGCGTTGTACTGGCGGCCACGATCCGTTTTGAAGACCCCGTGTTGCGGGCATACGCGCTCGTAGGCATTGCGCTGGGCATCCCGTTTGCGCTGCTTGTGCGTCTCGGGCGTCAGCAGGCGGGCCTTCAGGGGATACGGAACCAACCGCCCTTGGCGCCCTAGGGCGCCATTACTTGTAGATGTCCGAGGGGTTCATTTGAACGAGAAAGAGATCGTCCTGACCGCCGACGGGCTTGCGAAGCTCGAGCAGGAGCTTGACGAGCTGAAGACCGTCCACCGCAAGGAGGTCAACGACCGGATCCGCCAGGCCAAAGAATTCGGCGACATCAGCGAAAACGCGGAGTATGAGAACGCCAAGCAAGAACAGGCGTTCGTCGAGGGCCGCATCATGCGCCTCGAGCAGATGATCCGCAACGCTCATATCATCGACGAGTCCGAGTACTCCTCGACGGAAATCCATCTCGGCTCAACCGTCAAGGTCAAGGATATCTCGAGCGGAGATGCTCACGAGTTCACCATCGTCGGGTCGGCGGAATCCGATCCGCCCAACCGCCGTCTTTCGAATGAGTCGCCGCTCGGAAGAGCGTTGCTCGGCCGCAAGAAGGGCGAGACGATCGATGTGAACACGCCGCGCGGTGTCACGCAATACAAAATCGAGTCGATTCGCACGCGCGTTACCAAGAAGGCTGCTCGCAAGGCGTCCTAAGCTGTACGCTACGCCTTTAGATGCGTAAGAGCGAAGCAGCCCTCGTAGCGGCCAGACGCACAAATCTGGCCGCTTTGCGTTCGCGCGGCCGCGATCCGTTCGCGCAGACGCGCTACGATGTCAACGCGCGCGCTGCCGAGCTGCGGGAGAAGTGGGACGAAGGCGCTCGCTATCGATTAGCGGGACGGATCATGTCGAAACGCGCAACCGGGAAGACGCTCTTCGTCGATCTGCACGATCGCAGCGGCCAAATTCAACTCTACATCCGCAAGGACGAAGTCGGTGACGAACTTTTCGCGGATTGGGAGGATCTCGATCGGGGCGATTTCGCCGGCGTTGAAGGCTATATGTTCCGCAGCAAGATGGGCGAGCCGACCTTGCACGTCGAGCGTTTTACGGTACTCGGTAAAGCGTTTGCACCCTTGCCCGATAAGTGGCATGGGCTCGTCGATGTTGAGAAACGCTATCGCCAACGTTACGTCGATCTGATTGCTAATCCCGATGTGCGCGACGTCTTCATCGCGCGCAGTCGAATCGTCTCGGAAATTCGCCGGTTTTACGACGAGCACGGCTTCCTCGAAGTCGAAACGCCGACGTTGTTGCATCTCGCCGGCGGTGCCGCGGCGCGACCGTTCGAGACGCACTGCAACGCGCTCGACCAGACGATGCAACTCCGAATCGCGACGGAATTGAACTTAAAGCGGTTGATTGTCGGCGGTCTGGAGCGCGTGTACGAGATCGGACGGATCTTTCGCAACGAAGGCATCGACACGACGCACAACCCCGAATTCACGATGCTCGAGGCGTACTGCGCCTACTGGGCGCTCGACGACATGCGCGAGTTCGACGAATCGATGTACGCGCATCTGGTCTCGGTCGTTACCGGCGGCAAGGATGAGCTCGAAGTCGGCGATCGAGGAATTTCATTCCGGCGGCCATTTGCAAAAATCGGCTATCTCGATGCGATGCAGCAGTACGGCAGTTTGCATCGCGAGCAATTATTCGATGCGAAAGGCGCCGCACAAATTTTGAAAGACTTGCAGCTGCCCGAGTCACCGTCGCACGGTCATGCGTTGGATAAAATTTTCGAAAAAGTCGTCGAGCCCCACTTGATCGCGCCGACGTTCGTCATGGAGTATCCCGCGATCATCTCACCATTTGCAAAGCGCAAGCCCGGCGATTCAGATTTAGTCGAACGCTATGAACTCTTCATCAAGAACATGGAGATTTCAAATGCATTCTCGGAGCTCAACGATCCGGACGATCAGCGGGCGCGCTTTGAAGCCCAGGCGGCGCAGCGGGCCGGCGGCGATGAAGAAATTCCCGAGCCGGATTGGGACTACGTTCATGCACTCGAGTACGGCATGCCGCCGACCGCCGGCATCGGCATCGGTATCGATCGCCTCATCATGCTGTTGACGAACAGCGCATCGGTCCGCGACGTGATCCTCTTCCCACTCCAGCGCCAGCACGGATAGCCGAACGGCCCCGACGACGATTCGCGCCGTCGTCGAGTACGACGGCACCGATTTTGCCGGATTTCAATTGCAGCCGCAGGTACGCACGGTGGCACTCGAGCTGGAGCGGGCGCTCGCGCAGCTTTTCGATCAGCGCGTGCGGATCAGTGCCGCCGGCCGCACGGATTCCGGCGTTCACGCGACGGGACAGGTAATCTCGTTTGAAACCGAGCGGCAATTTCCGTTCGAGCGACTCGCGATCGCGTTGAACAGCATT
>JAFARW010000052.1 GCA_019245275.1 Vulcanimicrobiota bacterium | reverse complement strand
TTGGTTAGAGCTTCATCGCGGCAAATAACGACGGCAAGGTCGTGGCGGAGCATAAGATGCGGCGATTCTCTTCTGAAATGAACCCTTCCGAAACGGCATGATCAAACATCGCCAGCAGGCCGTCGAAGTAACCGTCGACGTTCAGTAAACCAACCGGCTTGTCGTGAATGCCGAGTTGAAACCAAGTGATCGCTTCGCACAGCTCGTCGAGCGTGCCGTAGCCGCCCGGCAGCGCAATGAACGCATCGCTCAAGTCCGCCATCATCGCTTTGCGCTCATGCATGCTCGTCACGAGGTGCAGCTGCGTTAAGCCGTCGTGCGCGACTTCGCGATCGGCCAGCGCTCTTGGAATGACGCCGATGATGCTTCCGCTTTGAGCGAGGACGGCATCCGCCAAGACGCCCATCAGTCCGATCGAACCGCCGCCGTAGACGACACCCATTCCCTTGGCGACGATTGCGCGCGCTAATTCAACGGCGGTGCGCGCATAAACATGATTCGAACCGGTTTGCGACCCGCAGAAGACGCAGATGTACTTCACGACCCTGCGGTCGCTACGCTAAGACGAGTTCTTCTCCTTGAATCCCCGCGTTGCGGATCGCCGCGCGAATCATCTCGTCCTGCATCTCCGGAATGACCCACCGCGCCTGAACCTCAGGCGTTAACTTGTCGATCGGATCGAAGTAGACGAATGCCTGACCCGGCTTGACGCTCGGCGCGCTGTACACGGCGATGCCGTTCTCGCGATCGTAGAAGTCATAGCTGTGTACGTCGCGTTTTCCGCCGCCGCCCGGCGCATCGCACACGAACGTAGGTGTGTTAAAGCCGGCGGTTGAGCCGCGCACGAATTTCTCAATGTCGATCGCACACTGAACGGTAGTGCGGAGATCCTCGACGCCTCTCACGAGGTCGTGCATGTAGACATAGTACGGGTGGACGTTCAGATGGCCGAGCCGCTTGACGAGCAACCGCATTGTTTTCGGATCGTCGTTCACGCCGCGGATCAGGACCGACTGATTTCGAACGACGATGCCACGCTCGAAGAGAACGCGCATCGCCTTCTCCGTGATCCACGTGATCTCGTTCGGGCTGTTGAAGTGTGTATGCAGAACGACTTCTTTGCCGGAACGCCGTCCACGATCGACGATTGCGGTAAGCGCATCGGTCCACTCCGGATGCGTCAACAGCTTCATCGGCATGATCGCGGGGCCTTTGGTTGCGATGCGCATGCGGCGTACGTGCGGAATATCGAGCAGCGCGTTGCCGATCAATTCCAGGTTCTTCGGCGGCAATTGATAGGCGTCGCCCCCGGAAACGACGATATCTTCAAGTTCCGGTCGCTCCGCAATGTACTGGAAAGCATCTTGCCACTGCGCCGGCGTCCTTGCCAGCGTGACTTTGTCGACCTCTTCGGTATCGGGTCCAATGGCGTAGCTGCGCGTGCAGAAACGGCAGTAGACCGGGCAGACCGCAAGCGGCAAGAAAAGCGCCTTATCGACGTAGCGGTGCACAAGCCCCGGCACCGGTGAGTCTTGCTGTTCGTGCAGCGAGTCCAACGTCAGGCGCGGATGATCGCTGATCAAGCGGCTCGCAAGCGGAATGAACTGCGTGCGGATCGGATCACGATACGGATCGTTCCAGTCGATCAGGGAGATCGCATACGGTGAGACGCGCACCGCCATCGGCGCGCGTTCGAAACCGAGGCGCGCATCCTCAATGAATTCGCTCGACGCGACCTTACCGATCGTCGTGAGCAACTCTTGCGGCGTTTTGACCGAATGTTTTTGCTGCCAGAGATGATCTAAGAACGTCTTCTCGTCGACCTCACGGTAGGCCGGAATCTTGCGCCAGAACTCGCCCTGCAGCAATTGCGTGTGTTCGAGCGCCTCGCGCGGCGCGGGCGGTTTGGCGTGAAGGATCTCAATCATGTCTGCTTACCTTTCTCTGAAGATCCGTAGCGTTTGGAAAAGTAGACGTGAATAGCAGGGTGGTCACGCAGCGTCTGGAGCGCAATGTCGGCGTGCCCTTTGGCGTAGCCGTTGCCGACGATCAT
>JAFARW010000217.1 GCA_019245275.1 Vulcanimicrobiota bacterium | reverse complement strand
ACGTGGATGCCGGCAACTTATGCGGACACACCGTCACCGATGGTCGCGGTCGTCAGCGGCGTCCAATCGAAAGCCGGACTCTACGGCTTCATCGTCATCGGCTTGGCACTGCTTCCCGAGTCGATGCACGCTGCCGCCGTTCTGATGGTCTGGCTCGGGCTGATCTCGCTGCTCTACGGCGCGCTGATTGCGCTCGTGCAGAACGACGGCAAACGAATCGTAGCGTACTCCTCGCTTTCGCATCTTGGATTGATCCTGCTCGCAATCTTCAGCTTCAATCCGCTGGCCTTGCGCGGCGCGCTGATCTACATCATCGCCCATGGACTCTTTAGCGCGGCGCTGTTCTTGATTCTCGGTTACGTCGAGGAGCGCGAGGAGACGCGAACGCTTCTGCGGTTGGGCGGATTGGGGAAAAACAATCCGCGTTTGGCAGGCGCTTACGTAATCGCCGCTCTGGCCGCGCTCGGTTTGCCGGGGCTCGCCGGTTTCGCGGGCGAGATCGTCATTTTGACCGGCCTCTTTGCGTCCGGTAATTTCTGGGTCGCTTTGATTGCTCTGATCCCGATCGTTATCGCATCGGCGTACATGCTGCGCCTCTTCCAAGACATGATGAACGGCCCCACCTTGCCGGACTTGCCGGTGCGCCGCGATTTGACGTGGTTCGAGGGGCTCGCGGTTGCGCCGCTGCTTCTGGCGACGGTTCTGATCGGTATCGATCCGCATCCGCTGACGACGTTTGATGCGGCGCCGTACTCGCTCGGGGCGCCCGCGCAGCGATGATTTCGAATCCGTTTACCGCGCTTGACTGGATGGCCGTCTGGCCGCTACTAGTCGTGGCGGCTACGGCACTAGTCGTGCTCTTTGCCGATCTCGTGGCCGGCGGTGCGTTCAAGCGGCCGCTGTCGATTGCGATCAGCTTGATCGGTCTGGTCGTGGCCGGCTACTTATGCGCGCGGACCTACGGCCAAAGTTACAGTGCATTCGGCGGCGGATTCATCGTCGGCGGTTTCGCGGTCGTCTTCCAAGAGCTGATCCTGTTGGCCGCGATCTTTTCGGTCGCGTTATATGCGGCGGTCGGCGAAAGCGAGTACTTGGCCGGATCGCTCGCGCTGATGCTTTGGAGCACGAGCGGCGCCATGCTGATGGCGGGCGCCGGCAACCTGCTGACGATTTTCCTCGGACTCGAGTTGCTCTCGCTCGCGCTCTACTGTCTGTGCGGGATGTCGAACCGACGGACGGCGCGCGAATCCGCGCTCAAGTATTTGATCCTCTCATCGACCGCTACCGGCGTAATGCTCTATGGGATGGCGCTATTCTTTGGCGCAAGCGGCAGCGTCAATCTGGCAGCGTTGGCCGCACCGAGTGTTGCGAACAGCCCGCTCTTCATCATTGGTTGCGGTCTCTTTCTGATCGGCTTGGCGTTCAAGCTCAGCCTCGTGCCGTTTCACGTCTGGACGCCGGACGTGTACGAAGGCGCTCCGCTGCCGGTCACGGCGTACATGAGTGTCGCGACGAAAGCCGGCGCGTTGGCGGTGTTCGCGCGATTTGCATACGCCGTCGTGAGCGGCCCGCAAGCGCATGCCGTGCTCTATCCAATGTGGATTATCGCCGGACTCTCGATGTTGGTCGGAAACCTGGCCGCACTGGCGCAAACCGATGTCAAGCGGCTGTTGGCGTACTCGGGAATCGCGCAAGTCGGATACATCGTCGCCGCGTTCGCGGGATCGACGCCGCTCGGATTGCGGTACGCGATTTTCTACCTTGCGGCGTACCTGTTCATGAATTTAGGTGCATTTGCAGTCGTTGCACTACTCTCAACGCAGAACGAGGAAGGCTCGCGGATCGCCGCTTACCATGGACTTGCGCGCCGCCGGCCGCTGCTTGCGGCGATGATGACCTTTTTCTTATTGGCGCTGGCCGGCTTTCCGCCGACGGCGGGGTTTATCGGAAAGATCCTCATTCTATCTAGTCTCGTCAGCGCTCGATACGCATGGTTGGCGGCGCTGCTGATTTTAGGAACCGCGATCTCGCTCTACGTCTACTTCAAACTCATTCGCTTGATGTATGAACGCCACGAACCCAAGCTCGTCGTCGGCGTCAATTCCCGCGCGCCGCTGGCGTGGCTCAGCGTCGCGCTTTGCGCCGTTGCAACGCTCGCGCTTACGCTCTATCCCCTCACGCCGAGTAATGTGCTTCCGCTGGTGAAGTAGCGGCGCTTACTTTCGGTTCGTTGCGGACCGGAAAGTTGACCGAATTGGCAATGAAGCAACCGGCATGCGCCTGCTCGTGCAGGCGCGTGGCGGTTTGCAAGTCGCCTGAGACGACGCACTCCGGGTGAAGCACGGCCTCAATAAATCTCATCTTGCCGTCCTGTTGCGCCATCGTGCCGGTCGCGCGATCTTCGTACGAGATGACCTGAATGCCGTCGCGCACGCAGAGCGCAAGATACGTCAGCATGTGGCAAGCGCTGAGCGCGATCAGCAATAGATCCTCGGGGTTGTGCACGGCCGGATCGCCGCGAAACGCGGGGTCGGAGGAGCCGGTCAGCTGCGGCTTTCCGGGGATATCGGCGCTGAATTCACGCGAATAGGTTTGGTAGTCGGCGGCTGGTCCGTGGGCGGCGCCCGTCCAATGTAGGTGGGCTTCGTAAGCGTGGCTTTTCATGTCAGGAACCTCTGATCAAGTCTTCGTGGTTCAGCCACGTGACGATTTTTCGTCGATTTCGAGGCCCGAGGACGGACGCAATGCAGCGCATTGTGGCCGCCGCAGGAACGATGAAATCGACAAAAAGCGCCCGAGGATGAGCCGCGTGGGACTTGATCAGAGGTTCCTAAGGTTGCTTCGCTCTCCGAGGCGGTCACAGCTTGCCGACGGCATGCGTCGAGATTAATGTCGGAGAATCTATCCGGTGAAAAATTGGGTGCGGAGATGAGACACGTGCGTAGCTTCCTTCTGGCGATCGCCGTCGCGCTGGTGCCCGCGATCGCAAATGCGGCCCCCGCAATGACGACCAATCCGGACGCGTACAACTACCAATTTGAATCGAATCCTCAGGCCGCAATACGCAGCGCGCGAGAACGCGTCGCAGCGGGCGATCTTCCCGGGGCTATAAAGCAGCTCGCGACGTATGTTGCGGCGCATCCGAAGGACGCGGATCCAGCTCGCTTGCTGGGAGATCTCTACTATCGCGCGGGCGACTTGGCGTCTGCGGAACTCGTATACCGCCACATTCTCGAGGATTCCGCGTACGACCGCGAGACGCACAATCGCCTCGGTGCCGTCTATGCGACGCAGAATCGCGTCGACGATGCGATTAGCGAATACAATAAGAGCCTCCCCGGAACCGACGCGGTGCCCGATCTGGTTTCGCTGCACGCGCGTAAAGGCGACCTGTCATCCTATATCGCGCAGGTGCAGCGCGAAGGCTCGCTCGGACCGACGAATCCCGATGCGCAACATTCGCTGGGTTCGCTCTACCTCTCGCAGCACGACTACGGCAATGCGCTGAAGTACTTTATGCGCGAACTCGACCTCATGCCTGACTCGCTGGCCGGGCTCAACCAAGCCGGAGTCGCATACATGGACATGGGCGACTACGCGAGGGCGTTTACGCTCTTGAACCGCTGTCTGCTCAAAGATCCGGCGAATTATGCGTGTACGGTAAACCTGGCGGCCGGCAACCTCGAGACGCACAATTACAATCGGGGACGCGGGCTGCTGGACCGCGCGCAGTCGCTCGAGCCGGAACATCCGGAGATTATGGTCAACTACGGCTACCTTCAAGATGCACTCGGCGATTGGAAAACCGCAGTCGCGGATTACGTTAAGGCGCTTTCGATCTCACCGTATTCGCGCGACGCATATCTGAATCTCGGCATCGACTACGCGCAACACCATCTCTTCGATCTTGCCGAGTCCGCGTTGTTAAAGGGCTTGACCGTTGCACCGCAAGATGCGGCGTTACATTATTGGCTCGGGCGCACGTATCAGGAACAGAGCAAACGCGACCTGGCGGTCAAACAGTTTGAGGCCGCCGCGCAAACAAACGACACGCAAGTCGCCAACCTCGCGAAGCTTCGGATCACGCAACTCAGCCACTAAGATCTCGCTAGCGACGCATTGCGATGGCGTCGATTTCGACCCGGGCGCCCATTGGCAGGCCAGCCACGGCGACCGTCGACCGCGCCGGCTTCGTCTCCCCGAATGCATTGACGTAAGCCGCGTTGACGGCGGGGAAGTCATTCATGTCGATGAGGAAGATCGTCGTCTTGACGACGTCGGCGTGTGAAAGGCCGCCGGATTTCAACACTTCACCTAAGTTACGTAAAACTTGCTCGGTTTGCGCGCGCGCATCGCCATCAATCAGCTTGCCGCTCTCGGGAACGATTGCGATTTGTCCGCTGCAGAAGACGAAGTTGCCGGATTCTACGCCTTGACTGTACGGACCGATCGGTTGCGGCGCGTTTGACGAGAGGAGCGGCTTCACCGTGGCACTGCGGTTTCAAAGGACATCGTGCCCTTGTACTTCATCGGTGCCTCTTCAATGCCGAAGTTGTCCGCGTGAAGCGCCGAGATTTTCTCAAGTTCCTCGCGCGTGAGGGGCACGGTGTCCGACGCCTTCGCGAACTCCGTCAGCTGCTCTTCATCATAGATGTTGGGCAGCACGGTCATAATGCGCGGCTCGGCCAACAGCCATTGGATCGCAGCTTGTCCGAGCGTACGCTCGCGAGTTTCGAGGAAGCGCAGCTGCTCGACTTTCTGGATGCCGTTGAGCAGCCACGAACGCGGCCGATGGCGGCGGTGATCGCCGGCAGCGAACTGCGTGTCGGCGCTGTACTTCCCTTCGAGCATTCCGCTCGAGTGGGGAACGCGCACCATGTAGCCGGTGTCCGCTTTGACTCCATACGCTGCACGCAACATCTCATCGCCCGGGAACTGCTCGAGAATATTCCAGATCATCTGAATGCTCGTTACATTGCGCTTTTCCGCGGCTTCGATACCTTCGATCAGCCAGCCAATCGCCGGACCAAGCGCGACGCCGTAATAGCGAATTTTGCCTTCGGACTTAAACGACTCGAGCAGCGCGAAGAGCTCGTCGCTTGCGATTTGCTCCAAATGTGCGTTGTGGATCTGGTAGAGATCGATCGTCTCCGTTTTGAGCCGACGCAGCGATTGCTCGAGCGCGAACCGGACGAACGCGGGTGAGAAGTCGGCCGGAATCTCTTGCTGACCCTTGCGCTCGCCCGCGTAATTGTAAAAATCGTAGCCGAACTTCGTCGCGTAGACGACGCGATCGCGCCGTCCGGAAAACGCATGTGCAAGCTGTTCCTCACTGCGCCCGTTGCCGTACGTGTCGGCTGCATCGAAGAGCGTGATCCCAAGATCGAGCGCTTTGTGCAGTAGTGCGACGGCTTGCGCATCGGACATCTTGCCCCACCAATCGGTCGATGTCGTCCACAAGCCAAAGCCGACTTCGCTGACGATGAGATCCGTTTTCGGATACCGGCGATATTTCATGGCGCATCCCCATTCGACGGATCGGCGCGCCTCTCCAGGTGCGCTGTACGCGGCCGTGCGAATGTGGCAGTCAGTTTGGATGATTTTGAGGCGCAAAGCCGGCGCACGCTCGAATGGATCGCGGAATATCTGCGCGATAATCGCGCTTACCCCGTCTTATCACGGGTTAAGCCGGGTGAAGTTACCGCGGGGCTCCCGGAACTCGCGCCCGAGGATGCACAGCCTTTCGACGAGATCTTCGCCGATTTCGAGCGCATCATCATGCCCGGTATCACGCATTGGAATCATCCGCGTTTCTTCGCGTACTTTGCGATTAGCGCGGCGCCGGTCGCCGTCTTAGCCGAGGCGTTGAGCGCGACGCTCGACGTCAACGCGATGCTTTGGCGAACCTCACCGTCGGCAACTGAGCTTGAAGAAGTCGTTTTGCGCTGGCTTCGGGATCTGCTCGGAATTCCCGAGATCTTTTCGGGCATCGTTTACGACACAGCTTCGATCGGCGGCTTTACGGCGCTGGCTGCAGCGCGCGAAGCGCTCGATCTCGGCATCCGCGAAGAGGGAATGAGCGCGCGCGATGTCCCGCCGCTGCGCGTCTACATTACCGAACACACTCATTCGCATATTGAAAAAGCCGCGCTGGCCCTCGGCGTGGGCCGTAAGAACGTCATCTGCATTCCGGTCGATGACGAATTTCGAATGCGGCCGGCGGCCTTACGGGAGCAACTTGCCGCGGACAGTAGCGCGGGGCGCAAACCGATGTGCGTCGTCGCGACGGTCGGAACGACGTCAACGACCTCAGCTGATCCGCTGCGCGAGATCGCGGAAGTTACGCGCGAGTACGACTGCTGGTTGCATGTTGACGCTGCGTACGCGGGGATCGCGGCAATCTTGCCCGAGAAAC
>JAFARW010000171.1 GCA_019245275.1 Vulcanimicrobiota bacterium | reverse complement strand
GCAGGCGGAAGCGTTCTCTTCGGGACGGATCTCGGCGCCGTCGATCCCGACCCAACGGACGAATATCTAATGATGGTTGAAGCCGGAATGGGCTTTCGCGAAATCCTTGCCTCACTGACGACGGCTCCAGCACAGCGGTTTGGCGGTGCGGCTCAAAGTGGAAGGGTCGCTCCCGGATTTCAGGCGGACGTCGTGGTTCTCGACGGCGACCCTGTGAACGATATTAGAGCGTTGACGAGCGTTCGCTACACGCTGCGCGCCGGGCGAGCGACCTATTCCGTCTAGAGAATGAAACGGTCGAATCGCTTTCTGAGAACTTTTGATGTACGTTGAGACCGGAGTTGGTTAGACTGTACGCTATGAAGCTGCCGGCCCTTGGACTCGCGTTGTTTGTATTGAGTACGTCGGCGCCAATTGCTGCCGCGGCATCCTGGCAAACCCCGTACCAACTGATCGACAATCGCATCGTCGTTCCAGTAGCGATCAACGGCATCAGCGGCTTTTCAATGATCCTCGATACGGGCGCCTCGGGGATGTCGATCACGCCGCAGGCAGCAAGACGTCTGCATCTTTCTTTGGAGAAAGCTGGGTCGACGGGCGGTGCCGGCGCGGGCAGACTGCCGGTTTGGAACACTCGCCTCAAGCGCGTCGGCCTCGCCGGCGTAGCGTTCGGCACACTGCCATCGGTTGTTCTGGATCTTGGCTTCATTCAGCGTGCAATTGGATTCGCGAAACTCGATGGCATCGTGGGCTACGACGTTCTGCGCCGATATGCTGTTGAAATCAATGCCGATCGAAGCGCCTTAACACTTTTTCGCGGTAGATACCGTATCCCGGCCAATGGGCGCATTGTCGGCTACGCAGTGCGTTCAAATTTTATAACGCTTCCGGCGCGCATCAACTCAGCCCGAGGCGACGTCATATTGGATACCGGCGATCGCTCCTCGCTTACAGTATTTGCCCCGTTCGCGCACCACTACGGATTCTATTCAGTGGTGCCGTCGATACGCAACGCCGTCACGGGATACGGCATAGGTGGAACGATCAGGTCCAATGTCTTTCGCACGCGCCTTTCGGTTTTTGGCTACACAGTCAACGGTGTGTTGACGCGCGCTCCTGTCGGAGCCGCAGGAGTGTTTGATTCAGCGGGCCCGGCGGGCACCGTTGGAAACGGCTTTCTGCTCCGTTTCAACATTATTTACGACTTGCCGCGCGAGAGACTGGTGCTTTGGCCGAACACTCGGTTTTCAGCCTATGAACGATACGACCCGGCTGGAATGTGGATTGGAGTCGGCGCGTACGGACCGTTGGTGACCTCGGTGCTCGCGGGTGGCCCGGCAGACAAAGCCGGCGTTCGAGCCGGCGATACCATTCTTTCTGTCGATCGTATCTCGACACGAACATGGCTTCCGCCGCAACTGCGCACCTGGCTTAAGGATCGTCCAGCGGGAACTGCTGTGACGATGTTGCTTCAATCGCGGACGGGCGTTCGAGTCAGTCGAATGGTTCGTGTCCATGAACTCATTTGAACAACGCCGGGACAAAACAGGGCCCGACCGCTAGTTAACGATGCGGGCACCCAGGCCAACAGCAAGGCCGGCGCATGCCCTTGTGCATTTTATCAAGCCCGACGGTTATGCGGCGTCTTCTGGTTTCATCTTGTTTCGCAGAAGTAACCCAGCAGATCCACTCATTGCGCGCTAGCGGTGTAATGTCCGCCCACAACTCCTTGGCAATCGAATCAGACTCGATTGCTCGCCGCAAATCTTTCGGCATGCTATGTACTGGTCCCGACCGTTTTTTCGCCATAGCGGACATGCCTAAGACACTTACATTGCTTTTAGCTGCAGCCACTAGTTGCGCCGCAGCTGTCGCACTTCAGGCACGTGCCATTGCGGACTAATGTGAACTGGCCGCACTCGTTGCAGGGGTCACCGCAGTAGCCTTTCGCAACCGCGACGCGCTGTAACGCGCTCTGGCCAATAGCGACCGAGCCTTGGTGCGTTCCGTTGCCGCGCTTGGGTGATTGCGGCGTAGGGCCGGGCTTGGTTTCTTCGGAAATGCGCGGCGGTTCTACCGGCACGCCCGGATGCAGATGCACGCTCGTTGGGTGAAGTTTTTCTTGAACGGCCGATTCTTGCGGATCGATGTAGTGAATGTCGCTTGTCTCCTCCTCGGCCTCGTATTCGGGCTCGACGCCCATCGCGTCAACATCCATGCTCGGCTGCACTTGTGCGAGCTCGTAACGGCCGAGATAGCTCACGGCTAATTCGCGGAAGATGTAGTCGAGGATCGATGTGGCCATCTTGATGTTTTCATGACCGACGACCGGACCGTTCGGCTCGAATCGCGTGAATGTGAACGCCTCAACGTATTCCTCGAGCGGCACACCATGTTGCAGCCCGAGGCTGACCGCAATCGCGAAGTTGTTCATCAACGATCGGAAGGCCGCGCCTTCCTTATGCATATCGACGAAGATCTCGCCGAGGGTGCCATCGTCGTACTCGCCGGTACGCAAGTAGACTTTGTGTCCGCCGACGACTGCCTTTTGAGTGTAACCGCTGCGGCGATGCGGCATGCCGCGACGCTTGGCAATGTAGCGATAGACGATCCGTTCGGCGATCTGAACCGGAGTCCGAAACGGCTGCAACGCGGCTTGCTCTTCGGCCTCGCCACCGATTTCATAGGTTGCGGCGAGCGGCTGAGAAAGCTTGCTTCCATCGCGATAGATCGCTACGGCCTTGATCATGCGCTCCCAACTGTAGCGATAGGCATTTTTGACATCCGCAATCGACGCCGTTTGCGGCAAGTTGATCGTCTTTGAAATCGCGCCCGAGATGAACGGCTGTGCGGCAGCCATCATATCGATATGCGCGAGCGGCCGGATGTAGCGTGAACCGTGCTTGCCGCAAGGCGTCGCGCAGTCAAAGACGGCGAGGTGCTCATCGCGCAAGTGCGGCGCACCCTCGAGCGTCATACGTCCGCAGATCGTATCAGATGCTTCGTCGATCTGTTGCCCGGTGAATCCGAGGGCATCGCGAAGAATCGAGTAGTTGAGATCGGCGAGGTTTTCGTCGCTCATGCCGAGCGTTTCCCGGCAGAACTCATCGCCGAGAACGAATCGATTGAAGACAAACGGCAGTTCAAACGCGCTGAGGAGCCGCTCTTCAATCTTTGCCAACGCCTCATCATCGAATCCTCGACTCTTGAGCGTCGCGCTATTAATGTGCGGCGCGCCTTCGAGCGTTGCCGTTCCTTTTGCAAAGACTTCGATGTCGCGGATTTGCGCTTCGTTATATCCCAGCTTGCGCAGCGCAGCTTCGACGGACTGATTGACGATCTTGAAGTGACCGCCGCCGGCGAGTTTCTTGAACTTGACGAGCGCAAAGTCGGGTTCAATACCGGTGGTGTCGCAATCCATGACGAGGGCAATCGTTCCCGTCGGTGCGATCACGGTCGCTTGTGCATTTCGGAATCCCGATGTTTCGCCCATCGAAAGCGCATCATCCCACATCTGTCGCGCCAATGCCCAGGTCTCTTGAGTGAAGAGCGTTGGACCATGCGTTACGGGCTTAACGCTTAAGCGTTCAAATTGCTCCGGTGGATCGTTGTAAGCAGCATGGCGATGGTTTCGGATGGTGCGCAGCATCGAATCGCGGTTTGCCTCGAAACGCTCGAACGATCCGATCGTTTGGGCTAGCTCCGCCGAGGTTCGATATGCGGCTCCGGTGAGCAACGATGTGATCGCAGCGCACCAGCCGAAGCCTTCCTCTGAATCGTAGGGAAGGCCCATCCGCATCAAGAGCGTGCCGAGATTCGCATAACCAAGCCCCAAGGTGCGGTATTTGTGGTTTTTCTCCGCGATTTCTCTGGACGGCATCTGCCCCATCGTGACCGAGATCTCTAAAGTCGTCGTCCAAACGCGGGCTGCTTCGGCAAATCGCTTGGCACTGAAGTGGCCGTCGTTCTCAAGAAATTTTACCAAGTTGAGGCTCGCGAGATTACACGCCGTATCGTCTATGAAAACGTACTCGCTACATGGGTTAGTGGCGTTGATTCGATCGTCGTTGGCGCACGTGTGCCATTCTTGGATTACGTCGTCAAACTGTAAGCCCGGATCGGCGGATTGCCATGCCGCAAGACCGATTTGCTCCCACAAATCACGAGCTTTGATTGTTTTGGCCACTTCGCCCGTTGTGCGTTTCGTTAAGTGCCAGTCGGCGTCATCATCGACGGCTTTAATAAAATCGTTTGTCAACCGCACGGAGTTATTCGAATTCTGTCCGGAGACGGTGCCGTAAGCCTCCGAATCCCATGATGTATCGTACGTCTCGATGATCAGCGAAGAGTAGCCTTGCTTTGCGTATTCGATCGCGTTTTGAATGCTGCCGGATGGAATACCGCGCGCCAGCGCCTCACGGACTGTGCCGCGTAATTTCGTGTTAAGAAGCGCGTCGTGGCGGGCCGCTTCGGGAAGGGTGGGATCGTTTGCCGCGGACATCACTCTGTTCAAGTAGTCCTGGCAAAGAAGCGAACCGGCAACGAGATCAGCGACCTTCTGCTCCTCGGTTACCTTCCACGTAACGAATTGTTCGATGTCAGGGTGATCGGCATTGAGGACGACCATCTTTGCAGCTCGCCTTGTCGTGCCACCCGATTTGATTGCGCCTGCGGCGCGATCGAATACCTTAAGGAACGACATCAGCCCGGACGAAGTCCCGCCACCCGCGAGCTTTTCTCCGGCAGCGCGAACTTTGGAGAAGTTTGCACCGCTTCCGGAGCCGCCTTTGAAAATGCGTGCTTCGCGAATCACTCCATCAAACAACCCGCCTTCGTTGACCAGGTCATCGTTGATCGAAAGGATGTAGCACGCGGACACCTGCGGGTGTTCGAAAGCGTTGGTCGATCGCGTTACGGTATAGTCCTTTGGATCGACGTAATAATGGCCTTGCGCCGGACCGGCGATGCCGTACGCCCAATGCAGCCCAGTGTTGAACCATTGCGGACTGTTCGGCGCACCGATCTGCCGCGCGAGCATCGCGCACATCTCGTCGTAGTAAACGCGCGCATTTTCTTCGGAATCGAAATAGTCGTGCTTAACGCCCCAGTACGTCCAGCATCCCGCCAGTCGATGAAAAACTTGGCGCGCATCGCGCTCCGCGCCGAACTCAGCGCCATCGACTGGTTCGGAACGCCATAGCCACTCCGGCACGCCGTCTTCGGGAACACGGCGACTCTCGGTCGGAACGCCGGCCTTCCGACAATACTTTTGCGCCAAAACGTCCGTCGCGACTTGACTCCAAGTCGTCGGAACCATGACATCTTTGGCTTCAAAAACAAGACCGCCGTCGGGGTTGACGATCCGGCTCGTGCGAGGTTCGAAAGTGAGGCCGGCATAGGGGTCGCCGGGCGCGGAGTAGATGCGGCGAAACTTCACTTAAAGCATCCTTCTCTTAGAAGAGCCATCGGTGTTCGTTTGGCTGGGGCCGAACACCTGTTCGATCTAGGGCCAAAAGGCGCTAAATGAGTACCAAATATTGTACTACTCAGGCGCGCTGGATACAATATCTTGTATTTCGGTCCTTGTGGCGAAGGTGCGAACAACGCAAGTTTTCTGGGGATAGCCGGCCGCCTGATGTGGAGAGTGAGCCACAGCCCGGCATTTGCCATGTGCATAGGTCCGAGGATAGTGAGGAAAACTCGCGCAAACGCGCCCCATGTTCAGACCTGACCGGTTCGCGCCACGCCTGTGCGATGTTTCGCTTGATGACCTTGCGGCGCGCGGGATCCGCGGCCTGATCATCGATCTCGACAACACGCTGGTCGCCTACCGCTGCTCGGACATCATTAACGATCATTTGAACTGGGTTAAGCTTGCTCAGCAGCGCGGATTTAAGATCGTTATGCTTTCGAACAATTTTAGCGATCGCGTGCAATCCATCGCCGCCCAGCTGCACATCGAGTTTGTGCCGAGTGCGCTCAAGCCGCTTCCGACGGGCTTCTGGCGCGCACGCTGCGTGCTGAGCCTGCCGCGAAAGGCGATCGCCGTGGTCGGCGATCAACTCTTTACCGACGTCTTAGGCGCGCGGCTCTTCGGCTTCTACACGATCCTTACGGAACCGATTGAACCGCACGACTTCGCGCTGACGCGAGTCTTCCGTTTCTTCGAACGCCTCGTACTGCCACAGCGACATCTCCCGTGAAGTTCGCGCTTATCGGTGATCCGGTTGCGGCGAGCCGCAGCCCGGAGCTCCAGCGCGGCTTTATGGCTGAGGCCGATCTTGACGGTGAGTACATTGCGATTCGCGTATCGAGCGGTCACGCGGTGCAAGCAATCCAACGCCTGCGTAAAGACGGTTATGCCGGCTGCAACGTCACAACGCCGTTAAAAGAAGAAGCGGTAGCGGCGTGCGATCTTCTCGATGAAGACGCCCGGTTAGCGCAGGCGGTCAACACGCTCTTCTTCGGAAGGAAGATCTTCGGCGCCAACACGGATGGAAGCGGAGCGCGCACCGCACTTGAGAGCGCACTAGGTGAGCCGGTAATGCTGCATCGGATCGGCATTCTCGGAACCGGAGCAACGGCGCGCGCAATTCTCGCGCAGCTGCACGAAACTGACGCGTACACGTTTTGCTGGGGCCGTGATCCCGAAAAAGTAATCGCGATCTGCGAGCGCTTTGAGTGTCAAGTCTGGCCGCCGAATCCGCCCGAAATCGTCATCTCTTGTCTATTGCCGGAAGCCGAATTGCCGCCGGCGCTTCGCGACGATGTGCGCAAGGCCGATTTAGTTATGGATGTTAACTACGGGCAACGGTCGACGATTGGTCGGCATCTTGGACGAGAAGTTATTCGCGGTGATGCGATGCTCGAGGCGCAGGCGCGCGCGTCGTTTGATTTCTGGCTCGCTCACGTAGAGCAAGTAATTTAGGCACGGAGAGGGAGAGATTCGAACTCTCGAGAGGCTCATCACCTCTGCCCGCTTTCCAAGCGAGTGCATTCAACCGCTCTGCCACCTCTCCACAATGCGCTACGCGCGCGCAGCGCGCTTTGGTTCTAGTCGGTTGGGGTGAAGCCCGCTAACCGGCTGAAATGAGCGATACGCGCCGCTTCCTCGGCGAGGTCCGTTTGCAAGAATGCATCTTCTATTGAAGAGGAAACGGCGAGCAAACCGTGACGTTCCATCAATACATTATCGGCGCGCTTGAGCGCCATCGCCACTTCATCGGCCAGAGCCGCCGTGCCGGGCGGCTGATAACGCGTGACGATGACATCGCGAAGCGTCTCACGCGCGCCAACGGTATCGCGCGGCAAAATCGAGCTAAGTTTCGACCAGACGACGCAGAATGTCGGGTGCGTGTGGAGCACAAAGTTGATGTCGTCGCGCGTCCGATAAGCCGCGACGTGCAATTGGTATTCGCTCGTCGGGCGCACCTCGTCGTCACTGGGCTTACCGGCCTCATCAGTCACGATTAGATCTGCGGCGCTTAAGTTGCGCAACGAGATACCGGCGCGGCTCATGACCAGCGAGCCGTCATCGAGGCGCGTGCTGAGATTGCCGCTGCTGCCGGTTACGAGTCGTCGCTTCCAGAGTTCACGCCCCACGTCAATCAACTCGCGGACGGCAACGCGATATTTCACAAAGGCGCAGGCGTACGACGCACCACAGCGCACTACCTAGCATGAAGGTCGATCAGCGCACGCGTGTGATCGTCGCCGAGCCATTCTCAGAGAATGGGTTAGCGGTGTTACGCGATGCGGCGATCGATGTCGTTGATGCAGCGCAGTCACCGGATCAGCTCGCTAAATCCCTAAGTAATGCCGACGGCTTGATCGTTCGCTCGCAAACGCGCGTCGATGCGGCCGTGATCCGCGCTGCGCCAAACCTGCGTGTCATTGGTCGTGCCGGCGTCGGCGTCGATTCGATTGATGTTGATGCCGCGACTGAGGCCGGGATCGTCGTTCTCAATACCCCGAGCGCGAATGTCATTGCCGCGGTCGAGCAGACTTTCGCCTTAATGCTCGCGTGCTTTCGCCACACTGCCGACGGGAATGCGTCGGTTAGGGCCGGTCGGTGGGAGCGCCGAGCGCATGTCGGGCGAGAGTTGTACGGCAAGACACTCGGCATTGCCGGCTTAGGACGAATCGGCGCTGCTGTTGCCGAGCGAGCGCGCGCATTTGGGATGAACGTCCTAGTTTACGATCCGTACATTTCGGCGGCACATGCGGAAGCGCATCATGCGCGCCTTTTACCGCTCGATGAAATGCTCCAAGGCTCCGACATCGTTACCTTGCACCTGCCTCTCAACGATGAGACGGAGAAAGTGATCGACGGGTCACGCCTGCAGAAGATGAAGCCTGATGCAGTTTTGGTCAACTGTGCGCGCGGCGCGCTGATCGACGAAGAGGCGTTGCTTCAGGCGCTTGATCGCGGCGCGGTTTCCGGCGCGGCGCTCGATGTCTTTGCAGAAGAGCCGGCGGCCGCAGGATCGACGAGCGCCCGTTTGCAGGCGCATCCGCGCGTGCTTGCGACGCCGCATCTGGGTGGATCGACGCAAGAAGCATTCGAACGCGTCGCGGTCGAGTTGGCGCGCGACATCGTCAACGTTCTTGCGGGACGCCCCGCTGAAGGGGCAGTGAATGCCCCGATCCCGCGGGGAGCCGATGCTTATAAGCTGCGGCCGTTTACGGACCTCGCGTATCGCATCGGCATCCTTTGTCCACAACTGAATGAAGCTTCGCAACTGCAACCAATTTCGATCACGCTTTGCGGTGAAATTGCAGGAGCTAGTCCAGCGCCGATCGTGACCGGTTTTCTCTCCGGCTTACTGCAAGGAACGGCAGATCGACGCATTTCGATCGTCAATGCGGACGCTGTTGCCCGCGAGCGCGGCATCGTCGTCAACACGGAGCATAAGGCAAGCGATGAGTGGATCGCCTCATTAGAAGTGAAAGCAGGACCGCTGCGCATCGTTGGGACCGCGCTGCATCATGGACTTCGGATCGTGCAAATTGATGAGTTTGAGATCGATGCGGCTCCCGAAGGAACGCTGATAATCACCCGCCATCAAGACATTCCCGGCATGGTTGGCCGCGTCGGAACAATCCTCGGAGATGCCGGCATCAACATCTCGAACATGCAGGTCGCGCGCGCTGCGGAACGCGGCCAAGCGATGATGGTTCTCTGCGTCGACCGCGCTCCGATTCCGGAGGCGATGCGAGCGTTGCAGAAAATCGCCGGCATGCTGTCGGTTCGGGCGGCTCGCATCTAGCGATGCCGAGCGTTTTCATCGCTCGTCACGGCGAGACGACATGGAATATCACCGGCCGTTATCAGGGGCGCCTGGAGTCACCGCTTTCGCCGCTTGGTGTCGCGCAAGCTCGCGCGATGGCCGACTCGCTGGCGTCGCATCCACTCAAGCGCATCATCAGTAGTCCGCTTCAGCGCTGCGTAGACACGGCGGAGATCGTCGCTCAGCGCTTCGGGTTGACGGTCGAACGCGAGCCGCTCCTGATCGAGATCGCACACGGCGCTTGGGAAGGCCGATATCGAGATGAGCTAGCGGCCAATGATCCCGAGCGTTACCGGCAGTGGCGGCACGAACCGGAAATCGTGCAATTCGAGAATGGGGAGAGCATTCGCGATGTCCTCGAGCGGTGGCGGCGCTTCGTACGCGGATTCATGCCGCATGAGGACACGCTGCTCGTGACGCACGATGCAGTCGTGCGCGTCGCCCTCGTGGATCGCTTGAAACGGCCACTCTCCGAATTCTGGCGAGCGCGCATCCTGAACGGCGCATACGCCCGGTTTGATGTGACGGACGCGCATTGGGAGCTGGTCGAGGAATGCGCCAGCGTTCATTTGACGGGCCTGGTTGCGGACCCGTCCACGCAAGCCTTGTAAGTGGGGTATACTTAACGGCACCCTCTATTGACCATAGGAGATTGACTTGACCGATACGACTCCGTTCCTTTCGGATATCAAAGAGCTGCGCCGCCGCGCACGCGAGCATATGGACAAAGGCG
>JAFARW010000147.1 GCA_019245275.1 Vulcanimicrobiota bacterium | reverse complement strand
GCCTGCCGCTTTGAGCGTATCAACATGCGCCGCGTCGCCGCGTACGACCGTCAGCCCTTCGTCCGCAGCGCGGATCAGCGAATCGGGATTGATATCGATAATGACAAATTGAATGTTCTCTTGCAGAAAATTCCGCGCGACCTCGCGGCCAACGCGGCCATAACCGCACAAAATGAAGTGGCTGTCCATCTCAGCCAGCCGCCGCCGCATGCGTCGTTCGCCGACCGCGACGCCCAAGCGGCCTTCGATCACATAGCTGATCAACGTCAGTAACGTGAACGTCAGGGCTGCAAAGCCGACCGTGACGACGATGATCGTCCACCATTTTCCGGCGGCGCTCATCGGGTGCGGTTCGCCGCCGCCCGTCGTCGTGACGGTCATCATCGTCATGTAGAAAGAATCGAACCATCCCCATCCCTCCAGCGCGACGTAACCGATCGTGCCAATCGCAACGACCGCCGCCAGCAGAACTGCGGCCACAGCCGGACCGCGCAAGAGACGCCGTTCCGCAGATATGCGCGGCATTTGTCTCACTTTAACTCGAAAAGACGCTGCGGGGCTACGTAAGCAGGCGGAAGCTTAAGGCCGCCGAGGGTCATTTGGGTACGATTCCTGGGTCGAATCCGCGTTCGAAGCAACGCGGAAAACCGGCGAAAGGAGAATATCTCTTGAAACACCTTTACCTCGCACTCGCAGCCACTCTGCTCGCGTACGGCGCAGGCGCCGGCCTGGCAAGTGCGCAGCAAGCGCCGCCGGCACCGACCGATGTAACGCCATCCTACAGCGATCTCACCTGCGGCACGTGGGTCAACGACGAGTGGGTTCCTAATGGAAAATGTCCACCTGAAACTACGCGCCTTCGACACGATAACGTGAGCGGCACGATTACGAAGGTCGAAGGCCATCTCGTGTCCTTGCAACAGACGAATCGCACGGTCGTCATCAATGACCAACCGGCTCTCGACCGCAAGGCAACCGGCAAGGTCGGTGTTGGCCGTCAGGTCGTCGCGTACGGCTACTGGCTTGACGGCACGTTCTACGCGACATCAATTTACTAGCTAACGCGGACGAACGATACTCTCGGGGAGGCTCAAGCGGGCCTCCTCTTCATTATGCGTCCTGAAAGGAGCACTACGTGCGGCCACTAATGGTCCAAGCAAGCCGTTCATCGGCCGCTACTACAGGAGGGATCCATGAGCCGTATTCTTTCGTCTTTGTTAGCTCTCGCAATGTGCGCATCACTGGGAACGGTGGCCGTTGCCAGCACGCATCACAGCAGCATGATGGGGTCGACGAAGATGTCGCACTCTTGTCCGAAGGGCCAGACCTGGGTCAAAGGCTACACGAAAAAGGATGGCACCAAGGTCAAGGGCTACTGCCGTAAGTCTAAGTAAGCCCTACTACAGGAGGAATCTATGACCCGTATTCTTTCGTTTTTGTTAGCGCTCGCGATGTGCGCATCACTTGGAACCATTGCAACTGCCAGCACTTCCAGCAAAGTGAAGGCGCACGTGATGGCCAAACACATGTCCTGTCCGAAGGGACAGATGTGGGTTCATCCCTATATGAAGAACGGTAAGTTAGTCAAGGGTTACTGCCGCAAGAAATAACCTAAGAGAGAGCCCGCGAGGTCGCGGGCTCTCTTCCTTTCCTAACGTCCGGGCGAGTTATTGTGACGAGCCGCTCGACACAGGTGCCGTGAACTTCAACTCAAGCACCGTGCCTGCCGGGACGGCAATATCCGTTTTCAGCGCTTGCGAGAGCACGTAACCGCCCGCCATGCCCATCAAACCGTGCCCCGCTCCTCCGGTGTGCTTGGCGATTTCATGCGCGGCTATTGCGCCGCCCGCCATTAATCCTAGCGTTCGCAGCTTGTGACTTTTGGCTTCGAAAGCTTTCATTGAAAGGAGCTGTACGCTGACCGGGGCCTTGGTGCCGTCGGAAAACGTTATGTTATCGAAGACGAGCGTCATCGCCGGCTTGTGCAGCGGGCCGGCTGCGTGAACGCCCTCTAGGTGACCATTGATCGTGCTGCCGCGTAGCGCCGCCGGCGCTCGATGCAAGAGTGTATCGGTCTGCGCTAAGCTGAACGTGTCGCCATTGTGGCTTGATTTCGAGCCGATCGCTTGCTGAAGTTTGCCGTAAAAGGTCGTGCCGCTCGCAGCGACGACCGTTCCGCCCGCGGCGCTACGATTTGCCGGGTTCGCGTTTTGCGTCGTCACGTTCGAGCTGCGTCCGCAGCCGGCAAAGAAAACCGCAACGCATGCAGCGACCGCGATCGCTTTTAGAGTCCGGTTGATTCGCGAAGCTTCCATCATCTATCTCCTGTTCTACGGGAGCAGCACAGCCGCCCCGTCGATCGCATCTCGTTTAACGGCCGCGAGCGCTTCATTCGCTTGCTGCAGCGAGAATGTCTGGACGGCCGGCTGCAATCGAATTGCGGCCGCCAGCCCTAAGAAATCGTGCGCATCTGCTCGAGTCATGTTCGTCACGCTGCGGATCTGCCGTTCGCCCCACAAGAGCCGGTCGTAGTCGAACTCTGGCATCCGGTCGAGGTGAATCGCATTGATCGCCAAGACACCACCTTTGCGGAGTGACGACAGTGCGCTCAGGACAACGTCGCCGGATGGTGCAAAGGTGATCGCGCGGTCCAGCGCATGCGGCGGCGGCTCCGTTGCATCGCCAACCCACGCGGCGCCGAGTGTACGTGCGAATTCTCGATGCGATTGGCCGCGCGTTGAAACGTACGCTTCGCACTCCCAATGCTGCAGCACGGGCAAAGCCAAGTGCGCGGATGCGCCAAATCCGAAGAGGCCCACGCGTTCGTTCGGCCGGACGCCGGCGACGCGCAACGCGCGAAATCCGATGATGCCCGCGCACAATAGCGGCGCGGCCTGCAAGTCATCCATCGCGCTCGGCAGTGGTGAGGCAAAATCACCGCGCGCGTCGACATACGCGGCGTAACCGCCGTCAACGTCGTAGCCCGTGAAGGTCGGCGCGTCACAAAGATTTTCGGCGCCGTTCAGACAGTATGCACACGTTCCGTCGACGCCGCCCATCCATGAGATGCCGACGCGAGTGCCGATCGTGTGCAGCGGATCGGCGCTTTCAGCGACCTCGCCCACGATCTGGTGGCCGGGGACGATCGCGGGATGCCGCGGCGGCAGCTCGCCTTCGACGATGTGCAGATCGGTTCGGCAGACGCCGCAAGCGCGAACGCGCAGCCGCACGTGTCCTGGTGCCAGTGGATTGAACGCGATCTCTTCGGAGCGAAGCGGACGCTGCTCGATCGACATCGGTTGATGCAGCACCATCGCGGAAAAGCGCGACGGCACGGTGCCGGTCGCTACGGGCGGATCCGGTAGATGTTGCCGGTCTGATCGTCGGCGACGAAGAGATCGCCTTGCGGACCCACCGCAACGCCCGTCGGGCGGCCGATCCGCGATCCGGCGACGAGCGCCATCACCAAAGAGAAACCGGCGATTCGTCGGACGACGAGATAACGCTCGGTGCCGCTCATAGCGATATTGTTCCCAGAACAGGTCGCCTCTTCGAGAAGCGATAACGAGCGCGTGATGTCGCTTCGCGGAGCAGTCGCGATCGTTGCAGGCGCCTCAGGCGCGATCGGGGCGGCCACCTGCCGCGCGCTTGCTGCGCAAGGCGTTCACGTGGTCTTCGCATCGTTAGATGATCCGATGCTACAGGCACTCGTCGCTGAAGCACGCGCGGACCAGATTTCTCACCTTGCCGTGCCAACGGACTTGCGCAGTCGCAACGACATCGATCGGTTGGTCGCAACGACACTTGAGACGTTCGGTCGCATCGACATTCTCGTCAACACCGCCGGCATCGGTTCGAGTCCCGCGATGTGCGATAGTTCCGATGCCGAGTTAGAAGATGTCGTGGCAATTAATCTCTTGGGGCCCGCGCGGCTGATGCATGCGGTTCTGCCGACGATGAAGGCGCAGCGTCGCGGGTCGATCGTCAATGTCGGCTCGATTGCCGGCGAAGCCGGCGTTATGGGTATCTACTCGGCGTCGAAGTTCGGATTGCGCGGCCTCACCGATTCCGTGCGCCGCGAAGTCAAGAGCTTCAACATTGGCGTGACATTGATCGAACCCGGCTTCATCCGCACGGCGATGAACGCGCAGATGACGAATCGCTTGCCGGGGCCCGAGATCGTCGCCGATGCGATCGTCGATGCGATCCAACGCCCGCGGCGTACGCGTATTGTGCCGGCTAACTATATCTTGCCGGCGCTGATCGCGCGGTCGTTCCCGGCCTTAGTTGACGCCGTCTTTGGGAATGCCCGGATCCAGAAGCGATTGAACCGCGACGCGCGCGCCGCGCGCAGCGCGAATGCCGCCGAACCTTCATAACAAGCGTGATGATGAGCTCCGCAGAACGGCGCCGCTTTGGGTGCAGCCGTTGCGTTGGCTCACCGTCTCATCGGTAACGGCATACTACTCGCTTGCCTACCGGCTCATGGGTTGGGGTACGCTACCCCGACGGCGCAGCGGGACGCTGTTCGTCGTGAATCATCAACATGAGATCGAATCGCCCGCGATCGTCGCGATAATGAGCTTGCGGACGTTCTCCTGGCGTTATCCGATCTTTACGGTGTCGTCACGGCGGATGTGGGAGCCGGGTTTTTTGGCGGAGCGTCTCCCGTGGCTTTCCTTCTTGCTCAGTGGGTTCAACCTCGGTCCGATGTTTAGCGCTCTTGGCATGCAGCCAATCGAAAATGAGCTGCACGCGCGACCTTTTGTCAGCCTAGCCTATACGCTCCACGCGCAATTCGGCGATCTGCCGGTCGATCAGGTATTCCAATCGCGCGCGCTCGAGCGCTTACCGGCATCGATAAAGCGACTGTCGGATTTGCTTTCGCGAAAGAACTTTAAGACGGGACGTTCCGTCGTGAAACTCTCCGAACTGCGCGATCCGTATAAAGAGGCCGCGCTTAACGCAACGCGCCGTCAATTAGAAGGCGACCTCGCACATTTCGAAGCGCTCGCGCGCGATGGAGCGACAATCTTTCTAGCGCCTGAGGGCTTTTATTCCGGCGACGGCAAGATGCAACGGCTGCGCGGCGCTCTCTCGCGTTTGCAACCGCTCGCATCGGTGTGGCTGGCCGGCATCAGCTACGATCCTTTTGTTGGACGGCGGTTAGGGTTGCTATACCGGATCGCGCCCGCTGTTCCCGATCTTTCGCTCGACATTCAGCTCAAGCGGCTGCGTCCCGTGACGACGAGCGCATTGCTCGCAACGTGGCTGCGCGATCGAAGCGCGCCGTTTACCGGCCCGGAAGCGATCGAGGGCGTAAAGGACCAAATCGCGGCTTTGCCCGAGGCGCTCTTCATTGAACCCCACTTGCGCAAGGATCCCGAGCGCGCAACGCGTGCCGCGTTGAATGGGATGGTCCGTTTAGGCACGCTTGTCAAGCGGAGCTCAACCTTCGCTCTCACCGATCGGCGAACGCACCCGCAGTTTCCACGCACCGCCGACATGATCGCCTACCAAGCGAACTTTCATGAGGAAACACTCGAAGGCGCCCGATTCGCCGCGGCCTGAACGCGGCGCAGTCGTCGTCACTGGCACGTCGAGCGGCATCGGCAAAGCGATCGTCGAGGCGCTCTCTGAACGACACTTCAATGTTTTTGCAACGGTGCGCACTGGTGCAGATGCCGCTGCCGTAGAGACTGTCTCTGCGAACGTGCGCGGCGTAGTCCTCGATGTGACGGACGATGGATCGGTTGCGAGCGCTGCACAGCAGGTTGCGGCGAGCGGATTGCGACTCGAAGGCGTCGTCAGCAATGCGGGCATCGCACTTGGCGGTCCGTTAGAATACGTGCGCTTAGACGAACTCCGCCATCAACTCGAAGTTAATGTCGTCGGCGCGCTGGCGGTGGCGCAGGCGTTTCTTCCGCAACTTCGGTCCGCTCAGGGCCGCTTGATCTTCATCGGTTCCGTGGCCGGGCGTATCGCGATGCCGTTCATTGGACCGTATAGCGCATCTAAGTTCGCTTTGCGTGCGCTGGCGGATGCAATGCGCATCGAACTCGCGCACGCGGGCATCCGAGTTTGCTTGATCGAGCCCGGCTCGGTCAGAACGCCGATTTGGCGCAAAGGGCGCCAAACGAGATCACGGCTGGAGGAGCGTTTGGGACACGCCGGAGCCCAACACTACGGAGATGCACTGCGTGCCTTGATGCGCCAGACGGAAAATGAAGAGCGCGTCGGTATGCCGCCCGAACGCGTTGCTCAAATTGTTTTACGAGCGCTTACTTCCCGACGACCACGCGCGCACTATATCGTGGGCGCACCGGCGCGCATTGGCGCGATCTTGACCTTGTTGCCAACCTCGCTGCACGATCGGATCATGCACGCCTGGGTGCGGTCTCCCAAAGCCAATAGGTGACGCCGTCCGCTACGGGAATGTGACCCAGGCCGCGAGCCGCTAAGCGGCTGCGGCACAGCCAGTCATCATTTGAAAGGATGCTTCATGTTATCGATGATCAAGCGGCGCAGTGGCCTCGCAGCGCTGGTGCTCGCCGGGGCGGTCCTCGGATCGGCTCTAACCGGTACGGTCATGGCATACCAACCGCATATGCAGGCAGCCCTGCGCGCAGAATTAAACGCCGTGAACCAATTGCAAATGGCTCTCCCCGATAAAGCCGGGCATCGCGTCAATGCAATCAATTTGGTTAACCAAGCGATCGCGCAGACGCGCGCCGGCATCGCAGCCGGAGCCCGCTAAGCTTCGTTTCGTCGTCTAGCCAAAGCGGAGCGTGCAGTATGCACGCTCCGCTGTTTTCTGAACGCACGCAGGGGAGACTCGATGGCGGCGTTGGAGTAGCGCGACTGTAGTGGAAACCGACCTCGGTCCAAAAACTCAAGCGGTACCGCAGACGGCGCTGGGGCCGCGCCGGCTTCCCGCGTTTACAATACCGGATACCGAGCTTGGCATGGGCGCAAGCCTCGGCAACAGCGCGGTTTGGATCAATACAAAGAGCACCGGTGCGATCGAACGCGTTTCACCGATCAAGTGCCCCGAGAGTTTGTTCGGCACGATCATTATCCGGTATGCGGGTACGGGCGTTCCTCTGAGCGATGGCTGGCTCGGACCGGCGCATGCTGCTGGATCTAGTTACGTCGGAGTGCGTCCCGACAACAACGTGCGCACTTTCGAAATTCATCCCGCGTGCCAGCGCGTAACGTTCACCATTGTCGGTGCAGTGCGAGTGGTGGAAACGACGTTCGTGCCGCTGCTTTCAGAAGACACAGAAGCCCAGGACGATCCGCCGATCGCGTATCAAAGCATTCTGTTGCACAACGCGGATGTCTATCAACACAACCTACGCATCACGGCGTATGCGCGGTTGCGGGGCAGCACGATTGCGGACATCCAAGCCCGTTACGATGAGCGATGCAACGCGATCGTCGCCTGGAACCGCGGGGATCGCCGGAGCCTGCGAATATTCGCTATGCTTCCTAAGGCGATGCGCTACAGCACGACGTTCGATTTTGGAAGCGTTTACGATCCGTCGCACGTGCACGCGTTAACAAACACAACCGATGTTGAAGGCGACATCTTGGGTTGCTTGCAGACGGACATCACGCTCGAGCCGGGCGCCGTGCACGAATGCTGTTTGAAAGCCGGCGCCTTCGTTGGGGTCGATGAGGCCCAAGCTCTCGATACCTTTTGCGACTCGCTGGCGTCGGACGTCGCGCTGCAGCGTACGATCGAACATCTCGACGAACGCGTTCACTTCACCGAGATCGTAGCGCCAGATGCGTTGATCAATCAGGGCGCGCTCTGGAGCAAGGTCAACATGCGGCGCGTGATGGCGACGTACCCACAAGGTCGCGCCTTTACGAACGATCCCGGCAACACGCCGAATCTGGTCGTCCGGGACGCGGCGTGGTTCATCTTTGGCAACGATTACTTCATGCCCGAGTTTTCGCGCTCGTTGCTTAAGAAGTTGATCGGGATTCAATACCGCAACGGCAAGATGCCGGAATATACGGATGCGATCACGGGCAAGATTGAAGACGACGGCCTGAACATCAACGACGATACGCCGCTCTTCATCCTCGCCGCGCATCACCACTTTCAAGCGACGGGCGATAAAGCGTGGCTTCAAGAGGCGTATCCGGCCGTCGCGCGAGCGGCACGTTACATTCTCTCACAGCGCGATAAGCGCGGCTTGATCTTCTGCAACGCGACCGACCCGCGCGGATATGTTTGGGCCATCGCGAGCTGGCGCAACATCATCCCGCTGTACACGATCAACGGTGCGGTCACTGAAATCAACGCGGAGTGCGCAGCGGCTTTACGCGCGGCCGCGGAGCTCGCAGCGCAGACGGACGATCACGGCGCAGACGGCCCGGAATTTTCAGCGGGTTACCAATCGCTGCGCGATGCGATCAACAGCCATCTGATCAATCCGGAAAACGGCTTGTTTTATCTCAACATCGATGCCGAAGGCAACGTGCACACGGATGTCACTGGTGACGAAGTCTTTCCGGTGATCTTTCGCGTGTGCGACGATGAAACGGCCTTTCGCATCATCAGCCGCCTCAATGCGCCCGACTTCTGGACACCGGCGGGTTTGCGAACCGCATCCCGCGTCGATCCGCTCTACGATCCGAGCCACTACTCAGGCTTGATGGGCGGTGTATGGCCCGGGCTGACTTGGTGGTACGCATTCGCGGCGGCGCCCTATCATCCGGAGTTCATGGTTCGCGCGCTCCGCTCGTCGTTCGAACACTACGGCACGGATCCGAAGAAGAACAACACCGTGCCCGGACAGTTCAGCGAATGGTTCGACGGTGAGAGTTTGACGAACAAAGGCATGCGTTTAAGCCCGTGGGAGCCGCCCCGCTTTTTGTGGGCGGCAGTGGAAGGCGTCTGTGGCTTGACGTTGACCTCCGGCGTGCCATGCATCAATCCGCTGATCCCACTCGAGTGGAGTTGGGTTGGACTACGCCGCCTTCGATACCACGGTGGCGAGCTCTCGTATTTCATGATACGCAAAGGGACGATATCACAAATCTATACGACGGCGCAGGTCGAGAGCGATTCCGAGATGCAGCTTTTCAGCCGGGATGTGACCGACGATCTCGCGGTTTTCTCAGCTAGCGCCGCTGCGATTGCGCTCGCAAAAGAAAATGAATTTGCCATCTTGGTTGGGAACATGGGCGACCAAACATCGACGATTCCAATGAATCTCTCGCGCTTAGTCGATGCGAATACGAACTATATGGTGCGGCTATTCAATAGTGAACGTGGGGCTTGGGAAGAGCCGGAAGAGGAGCTCGGATCGGAGCTGTCGACGCTCGCGCTCTCGATCGAAAGCAAAGGATTCCGGCTTCTGAACCTAGCGCGCATTTAAGCGATGGCGAAGAAAACAAAAGCCCAATTTCCGGATGAAGCATCGGCCGACGGCAGATTTATCCGGCAACCAGATCGCTTTCGGGATTGGGTGAAGGCGGACGGCAACTCAAAGTTTCCCGCCGTCGCCGATCGTTACCATCTGTATGTCTCCCTGGCGTGTCCGTGGGCGCATCGAACGGTGATCGCGCGAAAGCTGATGGGACTCGAGCGCGCGATCGGGATGACCGTCGTCGATCCGGTGCGCGACGATCGCGGCTGGGCGTTTCGCGATGGTCCGGGTTACTCGAAAGATCCGATCAACGGCTTCGCATTTCTGAAAGACGCGTATCTGGCCACCGATCCGCAGTATCGTGGACGCGTCACCGTGCCCGTGTTGTGGGACAAGAAGACGAAACGGATCGTCAGCAACTCAGATGACGACATCATGCGGATGTTCGAAACCGAGTTTCGCGATATCGCGCCAGTCAAAGCCGACCTGTACCCGAAGCCGCTCGCGAAGGACATCGATCAGCTCAATGACGTGATCTATGAGAATGTCAACGATGGCGTCTATCGCGCCGGATTTGCAACCTCACAGAAGGTATACGAGGAAGCCGCGTACCGGCTCTTTACAATGCTCAACACGCTCGAACGCCGGCTTGCCGAGCGGCGCTATCTCTTTGGGAAAGGCCCCGTTGAAACCGACTGGCGCTTATTCACGACGCTGATCCGTTTCGATCCGGTGTACTACCTGCATTTCAAATGCAACCTGCGCCGGATAATCGATTACCAAAACCTGTATGGCTATCTACGCGATCTCTATCAGTTCGACGGCGTCGCTGGAACGGTCAACTTCGATCACATCAAACGGCACTACTATTACACGCATACTGAAATCAATCCGACGCGTATCATCCCGATCGGCCCGGCACAAGATCTCACAACGCCCCCCGGCCGCGAGAAGCTTTAGATTCTTGGGAGGTTCCTATATATAGCCGCGGCGCAGAGCGACGACTGCCGCCTGCGTGCGGTCGGCGGCTGAAAGTTTCTCCAGAATGCTGCGCACGTGTCCTTTGACGGTCCCCAGGCCGATTGCCAGCTCTTTAGCGATGTCCGCGTTGCCGACTCCCGCAGCGATTCGTTCGAGTATTTCCGTTTCGCGCGGCGTCAAGGGCGATGCCGATGGTTGCGCAGCGTTCGGTGCAAAACGGCGCAGGACGACGTGCGCGATCGCCGGATCGAAATATGCGCCGCCTTCGGCCGCGATGCGCACGGCTTCAGCAATACGATCCGCCGAGGCGGTCTTCAGACAGTAGGCGTCTGCACCGGCGGCAAGCGCGGCAATCACTTCTTCTTCGAGATCGATCATCGTGACGATGACGACGCGCGTTTGCGGCGACTGCTTGCGAATCAGGTGCGTCAATTCGATGCCGTCGCGGCCAGGCAAGCCGATATCGACGACCGCCACGTCCGGCAGTAGGTGCTCGATGGTCGCCATCGCGCTCACTCCATCCGCTGCTTCACCGGCAACTTCGACGCCGGCGGCAGTGAGCGCGGTACGCAAGCCGGTTCGCGTCAACGCATGATCCTCGATGATGACGGCGCGCATTTATGAACTCGCCAGTGGGAGACGGATGGCAAAGCGGCTTCCAATCTCCTTCGGTTCGTAAATCGCCTTGCCGCCGTGCTTCTCTGCAATCAGTCGCACGATGTAGAGTCCCAGGCCCGTTCCGGCACCGCGTTTGCGTGTCGTGACGCCAAAGCGTTGAAAGAGTCGCACGCGATCTTCAGGCGCGATTCCTAAGCCTTCGTCTTCGATGGAGGCAAATGCGGCATCCGTATCATTGCCGACCGTGACCGCGATTTGCGACCCCGGCGGCGATGCGGCGATCGCATTTACAAGCAGGTTGAGGAGCGCGCGCCGCAGCTCATCCGGATCCGCGAGCACGACAGTGGGAGTTGCTTCAAAGCATACGCGGACATCGCGTTCCAGAGCCGAGGATTCCATCTCGGCGACGGCTTCACGAGCGACTTGCGCCAGGTCGACGCGCTCGCGCCGCGCGGATGCCTCTCCCGATTCGTAGCGGGCGACGAGCAGCAGTGTCTCGACCATCCTTTGAAGTTCTTCGTTCGAACGCAGGCTCGTCGAAAGCACATCGCGATACGCATCGGGCAACGCCCCGTAGGCTCCGCGCAGCGCCTGCTGCATTGTTGCATCCGCAGCGGCGAGTGGCGTACGTAAATCGTGCGCAAGCGCGTAAACGAGATCGCGGATGACGTTGCTGCGCTCGACGAGCGCTTCGTGCTGGTCAACGATCTGCTCGGCTTGTTCGCTCGTTCGCACGAACAGATCCGATTGCGCGAGGGCAGTCTCACACTGCTCCGCATAGGATCGCAGGAGCCGCGCATCGTCACGCGCCCACTTGGTCTGCTGTGATGTCAGGAGGAGCCGAAGATCACGCGAGTCCATGCGAAGCGGTGTAATGAGCGCTTCACGTGCGGGCAGCGATTCGAGGGCGTAACGCGCGATTGTATCCGTGCCGTCAGCCCGTAAGACAACCGGACCGTCCATTTCGCGCGCCAAGATCGAGCGGACTTCCGCCCCGAGAGGCGATCGTTCGACTCGAATCTCGCGCGTCGCAGACTCACCGACGTAACGCTCCGGCGCATCGCTCGACGGGGCTTCGACAAGCAACATTCCGGACTGCGCGTTTGAGAGTGCGATGGCCTCACGAACGATCGCACGCAAAACGAGCTCGGTGCTCAAGCTCTCCCGTACGTGGTCGAGCGCAATACGCAACCGCCGCTCGCGTTGCGCCTGCTCGGCGCGAGCGTCTGAGAGGCCCGCAGTATGGCCGAGTTGCTGCGTTTTGATCGTCATGTAGCCGATCAGTAGGAACGACGCTGCAAGCAGCGCTCGATCGCCGAACGCAACAACATCGAAGTGATGCGCTTGCAAGGCATTGACGTATCCGGCAATGATGTTTGCGACCTCAGACGCAACGACCAGCGAAATCGTTAGGTTGCGCCTCATCGCGAGGCTGCTGAGCGCGATTGGAATGTTGAAGAGGATTGCGGCGATGAAGAGCTGCGGCGTAAAAAGGTCGAGGATCCAAGCCGCCAAGAGCAGCGCGTAACAAGCCAGCGGCAGCATCCACAAAAGCCGTTCCAGACGCCGCACATCCTCCCTGGTAAAATGGCGGGAGGATGCCGCCACGCCCGAGTGTCGAGCAGCTGCTGGCCGAATACGGCGAGCGGCCGCGGCTCGTCGTCTACCTCTCCGCCGCGCCCGGCAGCGGAAAGACGCGCCGCCTTCTCTTAGAGTTGCACCGGCTGCGCTCGCTCGGACGCGACGCCATAATCGGTTGGATCGAAACAAAAGGTCGTGCGGATCTCGAGCGGCTCGCGGAGGGTTTGCCGCGCATTCCGCCGCGTGAGGTCGTGCGCAATGGACGCAATTTCTTGGAGTTTGACTTTGAAGCGGCGCTGGCTCGTAGGCCGCAGGTAATCGCGCTGGACGAGGTCGCGCATGCAAATCTGCCGGGTTCGCGATATGCGATGCGTTGGGAAGAAGCGCTCGCTTTACGCGACGCTGGAATTTCGGTTTTATGCGCTTTCAATATCGCACATCTTGAGAGCGTCGCTCCGGCTGCCGAACGCTTGACCGGCCACGCGCTGCGCGCGATCGTTCCGGATCGCTTTCTGGAAAGCGCCGATGAGGTCGTCGCCTTCGACGTTTCGCCGCAACTTGTGCAGAGTCGCTTGCGCTCCGGCAAGATCGTCTCAGATACGGATGTTGATGCGGCGCTCCAAGGCGTCTTCTCAGATCGCACGCTGTACGCGCTGCGCGAATTGCTCTTACATGCCGTCGACCACGTCACGCAACCGAACGTCTCCGCCGAGCGGGTCTCGACCGCAGTCGTCTTCGTGCCCGCCGATATTCCCGTCGACTCTTATGTCGAACGTGCCGCGGCGGTTGCAGGCGCTTTGGATCTACGCCTCGAGATTCGTCCCGCCGGCAATGTTGAGCGCTCCTTGCTCGACGAAGTTGCCGTGCGTGTCGGCGCCGAGATTTTGAGCGAACCGCTCGATCCGCTTACGATGGATGTTTCAGCGCTTCGCGCGAGTTTGATCGTCTTGCCGAACGGTAAGGCCGCACGCCACATCGTCAACCGCCATCAAGATCGTGACATTCTGGTGATCGATCCATCGCAGGTTTATCTCGGTGTCCCGCCGGCCTCAGATGTGCTCGGCGCGCCGCAATCCGACGGTGAAGCAGCGAGCGGCTACGGCCGGTTAACGGTTTACCTTGGGTCGGTTGCAGGCAGCGGCAAGACTTATGCAATGCTCGATCGTGCACATCAGCTCAAAGGAGAAGGCATCGATGTCATCGCCGGATTCATCGAAACGCACGGTCGCGCCGAGACCGCTGCACTCATCGAGGGGATAGAAGTCTTGCCTCGTGAGGTGATCGTTAAGGACGGCGTCCGATATGAAGAACTCGATCGCGATGCCGTGATTGAACGCCATCCGCAGGTCGTGCTGATCGATGAACTCGCACACACGAACGCGCCCGGCTCAGCGTTTCAAAAACGGTATGAAGACGTGCTAGCGATCTTGCGCGCCGGAATCGACGTGATCACAACCTTGAACATCCAGCATCTCGAAGCGCTCAACGACACCGTATTTCGATTAACGCAGACGGTCGTGCGTGAAACACTTCCGGACGGTATCCTCGCGATCGCAAATGAAGTAATCTTGATCGACGTCACGCCGCAGACGTTGCGTGCGCGTCTGCGTGAGGGCAAGATCTACCCTCCCGAGCGCATCGAACGCGCGCTGGCGAATTTCTTCACGCTCGACAATCTGACCGCGCTGCGCGAACTCGCCTTGCGCGAAGCACTACGCGCGCGCATTCGCAAGCGTCCGCACGCGCCGTTTGAGCAATTGTTGCTATGTGCAGGTCCGCGTAACGAAGATGTCGCGCTGGTCCGGCGCTGCAGTCAGATCGCGGCGCGCATGGGCGTGCGCTTGGCAGTTGCGATGATTACCGAGCCGCGCGACAGACCGAGCGACGAGCTGACCGAGCGACTACGGCTCGAAACTGAGAAGAACCATGCTACGTGGCATCAAGAGATGACGCACGACGCTCCCCGGCGCATCATTGAGCTTGCACGCATGGAGCCTGAGACGGTCGTTGCGATGGCTACAACCTTACGCCATCCGCGATGGCCTCAGCGCAATGCATTCGCTCGGCGCGTTCTCGATGCGGGCGCGCGGGAGGTACTCGTACTGACGCGGCGTGGCGAGTGAGGCGTTCTAACGGAGATTTTGCAGCGCTAGATTCAGCTCGGTAACATTAACCCGCGGCTCACCCAAAAAGCCCAACGTGCGGCCTTTGGTATGTTGGGCGATCAGTGTATTGACGCGTGCGACGGCTAGGCCGCGCGCTTTCGCAACCCGCGCGGCCTGGTAGTAGGCGCCTTCCGGACTGATGTCCGGATCGATGCCGCTTGCGCTTGACGTAACTAGGTCCATCGGCGGCGGACCGCTCGCGTCCGGATTCTCTTTACGTAATTGAGCGATCGTCGTCTTGGTCGTGCTGATTAGCTTCTTCGATGTCGGTCCGAGGTTCGTGCCGCCGGTTGACGTCGGATCGTAGCCGTTCTTACCGGCGGCCGAGGGACGGCCGTGAAAGTATTGCGGCTTCGTCCAAAGTTGGCCGATGATGTCGGAGGCGACGATGTTACCGTTCACACTCACGAGCGAGCCGTTGGCTTGCTTCGGAAAGATCAGTTGCGCGATGCCGGTCATTGCAAAGGGGTACATCAGACCGAGTACGATCACGGTCAGGATCGTTAAGCGCAGCGAGATACCAAGATGTTTGATCATATTGCTTACGTCAGATGGAGAAGGCTGAGGATGATGTCGATCAATTTGATGCCGATGAATGGCGCAATGATTCCGCCGACGCCGTAGACCAAGACGTTCTCACGCAACACCGCGCTAGCGCCACGCGGACGATAGGCGACGCCGCGCAACGCGAGCGGAATCAGCGCGATGATGATAAGCGCGTTGAAGATAACGGCTGATAGAATTGCGCTCTGCGGTGTCGTAAGGCGCATGATGTTCAGGACGTTCATGACCGGGTAAGCGGTCGCGAACATTGCCGGCAGAATAGCAAAGTACTTCGCAACGTCGTTCGCGATGGAGAAGGTCGTCAGCGAGCCGCGGGTCATCAGCAACTGCTTGCCGATCTCGACGACTTCGATTAACTTGGTCGGATCCGAATCGAGATCGACCATGTTAGCGGCTTCTTTGGCCGCCTGCGTTCCCGAATTCATCGCCACGCCGACGTCAGCTTGCGCTAGCGCAGGCGCATCGTTTGTGCCGTCGCCGGTCATCGCAACGAGCCGCCCCGAACCCTGCTCGCGCTTGATCAGGTCCATTTTTGTTTCCGGCGTTGCCTCGGCGAGAAAATCGTCGATGCCGGATTCCTTGGCGATCGCAGCTGCGGTCAGCGGATTGTCGCCTGTGATCATGACTGTGCGAATGCCCATTGCTCGCAGCCGATCGAAGCGCGCGATCATGTTCGGCTTGAGGATATCTTTGAGGTGGATCACGCCGACAACCATTTGGTTGCGGGCGAGCAAGAGCGGCGTTCCACCGCTTCGTGCGATTCGCTCGACTTCACCCGAGAGATCCGTGCTCGGTGATCCGCCCTGCTCGCGGACCCAGTTGAGGATTGCATCCGGCGCGCCCTTGCGAATCTGTGGGCCGTTCATATCGACGCCGCTCATGCGCGTGTACGCGCTGAACGGGACGAATGTCGCACCTTCCGGCAGCGCAGCGTCTCCGCTCAATCCCGCGCGCTGCGCAAGCGCGACGATCGAGCGACCTTCGGGCGTTTCGTCCGGCAACGATGAGAGATAAGCGATCTGCGTTGCGTCTTGTGCATCGATGCCGGGCGCCGGCAGAATCTCGACCGCTTGCCGGTTGCCGAGCGTGATCGTGCCGGTCTTGTCGAGCAGCAAGGTGTCAACATCGCCCGCCGCTTCAACTGCTCGTCCGCTCATTGCGAGCACGTTGCGCTGCATGACGCGATCCATGCCGGCGATTCCAATTGCGGAAAGCAAACCTCCGATCGTCGTCGGGATCAGGCACACGAGAAGCGCAATCAGAACGACCAGGGATTGTCGCGTGCCGGCATAGAGCGAGAACGGTGCGAGGGTCGCCACGGCGATTAAGAAGATGATCGTTAACCCAGCGAGCAGGATCGTAAGTGCAATTTCATTGGGCGTCTTTTGCCGCTGCGCGCCTTCAACGAGTGCGATCATGCGGTCGAGGAAGCTTTCTCCCGGGTCCGCGCTCACACGCACGGTGATGTGGTCCGAAAGAACTCGCGTTCCGCCCGTTACGGCGCTGCGATCGCCGCCGGCTTCTCGGATGACGGGCGCGGACTCGCCGGTGATCGCAGATTCATCGACGGTCGCGGCGCCCTTGATCACATCACCGTCGGCCGGAATCAACTCACCGGCATCCACTTGCACGAGGTCGCCTGCACGCAGCAATGCCGACGAAACGCGCGTCACGGTGCCGGCTTCATCCAGTTTCTTGGCGATCGTCTCGGCTTTCGTGCGACGCAAGTAATCGGCTTGCGCTTTGCCGCGACCTTCAGCGACGGCTTCTGCGAAGTTTGCAAAGAGAACTGTAAACCAGAGCCACGCGGCGATCGCGAAATCGAAGCCGGCGTGGCCGGTGTGCGAGGAGATGTCGCGGATGAAGAAACCGGTCGTTACGACAGAGCCGATCTCCACGATGAACATGACCGGATTGCGAATCTGCCAGCGCGGATCGAGTTTTTTGAATGAGTCGAGAATCGCGCGCCCGACAATCGCCCGATCGAAGAGGGAGCTCGCTTTTGGACGGCGGTCGATGCGGCGTTGCGGAATCATTGGAAAGTGCTTCCCTTGAGATTGAGCAGATGTTCCACAATCGGACCAAGAGCATCGGCCGGCAAAAACGTCAGTGCTCCGACGATCAATATCGTGCCGATCAGCAATCCCACAAAGATCGGCGAGTAAGTGGTGAACGTGCCCGCGCTTTCAGGGGCCGCTTTTTTGCCGGCCAGCGCGCCGGCAAGTGCCAAGACCGGAATGACCTCTGCAAATCTTCCGAAGAGCATATTTGCGCCGGTCGTCAGATTGTAAAAGAGGTTCGGACCGAGTCCCGCAAATGCGCTCCCATTGTTCGCGTTCGTCGACGTGAATGCGTAGAGAATCTCGGAGAATCCGTGCGGGCCGGTGTTGCCGAGCGTCGCGAGGCCGCTAGGTATCAACACCGCGACGGCAGTCGGAACGAGGACGAGAAGGGGCGTTATCAAGATCGAGAGGATCGCGAACGTAACTTCGCGGCGTTCGATCTTCTTGCCGAGAAATTCCGGAGTGCGGCCGACCATGAGTCCGGCGATGAAAACGGTAAGAACGACAAACATCAGCTTCGCGTACAGCCCGCTGCCGACGCCGCCGAAGATGATTTCGCCTAACTGCATGTTGACGAGCGGAATTAGCCCGCCAAGTGCTGTGAATGAATCATGCATTGCATTGACGGCGCCGCAGGAAGTCGCCGTGGTCGTATTGGCCCATAACGTTGACGCAGCCAGGCCGAACCGGACCTCTTTGCCTTCCATGTTTGCGCCCGCGATGCCAAGCTGGTGAATTGCCGGATTGCCGGCCGCTTCAGCCCAATAAACGACGAGCAAGCCGCCGAAAAACAAGATCGACATCGCAATAAAGAGGGCCCAGCCTTGCCGCGTGTCTTTGACCATCTTGCCGTACGTGTACGTGAGCGCGGCACCGATCGCTAGAATCAGCCACAGCTCGAAGAAGTCGGAGAACGGCGTTGGATTCTCGTTTGGCGATGCTGAGTTTGCATTAACGAACCCGCCGCCGTTAGTGCCGAGCTCCTTGATCACTTCTTGGGATGCCATCGGGCCGCCGGTGATCTGCTGCGAGAATCCTTGCACAGATTTGGCCGTCTCGTATGAATGGAAGTTCTGCGGCACGCCTTGCATGACAAGGATCAGACAGCCGACTATTGAGATCGGTAATAGGATGTAAAGGCACGCGCGCGTTAGGTCGACCCAAAAGTTGCCAAGGGTTTTGAGCGTCGTGCGCGCGATGCCGCGAATCAGCGCGATTGCGAGTGCGATGCCGGCCGCAGCGGAAACAAAATTGTGCCACGCCAAGCCGGCCATCTGACTGAAGTAGCTGACCGTGCTTTCGCCCGAATAAAACTGCCAGTTCGTGTTCGTCATAAAACTGACGGCGGTGTTCCAGGCGAGGTCGGGCGACATCGCTGCGAAACGCTGCGGATTGAGCGGCAGCCATTGTTGCGTGCGGAGCAGGAGATAGAGCCACGCTAACCCGACGAACGAGAATGCGAGGACGGCGAAAAGATAGGTGTACCACGCCATCTCTTCGTCTTCGTTTATTCCGCCGAGACGGTAAATCGCGCGCTCGACCGGTCGGAGGATTGGCGATAAGAAGTTGCGCTCGCCGTTGAAGACGCGAGCCATAAAGCCGCCCAGCGGTTTGACGAAGACCAGAACCGCGAGGAACAGAACGACCGCTTGGATCCAGCCAATCAGCGTCACTTCTTAGAACCTCTCCGGCCGCAACATCGCGTAGAGCAGATACGCCATGCCGGCGAGCGTCAAAACCAAACCGAGAATATCGTCAAACTTCATCGCGTCAGATCTTCTCGCAGCCGCGGATGTAATAGTAAAGAAGCGCGAAACAGAGAAGAGAGCCAAGCACGATCGCGATCTCGAGCAGCATCAGTGAACGACTCCCAATTCAAAGCCGAATCGATCCTGATTGCTGCCGGTTCCGCCAATTTCAAAACCGAGGCCGGGCGTAAATGATGAAATCCAAACGTGTGAATACTCGAGCCGCAGGACGCCGTAGCCGACGAAGTGATACGTCGGCGTCAGCGTGATTGAGCGCGCTGAACTGCCGGGCCCGTAACCAACAAGGTCCGCATTACCGCTTGCGTCGCCCGTCGAACTGTTGTTCCAAACGCTCTCCCAGCGAAAAGCGAGCGAAAATGGCGAGCTCCAAGTGTAGGTTCCCATCAACACGGCCGCCGTCGCATTCTCATCGCGCGTGTATCCGAGCGGAGCAGACGCGGGTGAGTGAACCCACAAGATGTATGGGAGCAGCTGCAACTTGCCGACCTGTTGCGTCAGCATCAGGTCGTACTCGGCTTTGTTGCCGACGGTGACCGTCGGGTTCGGCCCGACGTTTACGCCCGGAACGATCCCAGCGAACTGAATGTTCGTGTTTGCGTTGGGCGCGTAGCCCAGAAGCCACTCGATTGCGCGGTTGCGCCCTGAGTAGTAGGCATCGTTCGCCTCAACCGTTGCGTTCCAAGGACCGTTCGTGTAAATCGCCCGCACGCCACGGCTGATTGTCGGCTCGATCGCCCAAGCGAGGCCGCGCTGCACATTGATATTCTGGTAGGTGAAGGGCGATTCTTGACCGAGGAGCGATGCGAATTTTCCAGCCGCCAGACTGAAGTGGCTGTTGAAGTTGTATTGCGCGGCTGCCACGGGCAGCTGCGAATAAAGCAGCGTATTTGCGGCGGTTTGCGACGTTGGGTTGATCGCAGTCCCAACTGTGAGCAGGTTGTAGACGCCGGCGCTCGCCGTGACTCGAAATCGCGCGTCGCCGGCTGAAACGTTCAGCAAGAGCTCCGAGATGTCCGAACGACCTGCGCGATCGGCGCCTGCCGTCGTGTCGAGAGCGCCGGTGTTGTTCACGCCGTTCGTGTGAACGCCGAAGATCGTAAAGCTTCCACCGAGGATCAGCGGCGGTGTCGGAGTTGGGGAGGGGCTCGGTGACGGGCTCGGCGCCGTTGACGCGGTTGGCGAAGGCGACGGAGCTTGGGCGAGCGCTGGGAGTCGCAAACTCACCGCGGCCAGAGTGGCAATGAGCGCCGCGCCGAACCGAGTAAGCATACGCTTAGAGTGTAGCGCACCATTTCTGGCGGCGGTATCCGCCGAATGGATCATCCAGATGGTCTTCGACAAGCTCAGACTGACAGGGAGCATGGTGCCGATGGGCATGTGGATCTGATGGGAAAGAGAGTTCACATGATTGAGTGGATGCACGACTTGGATGCAGCGCAGCGGCAGGCTCGGCAAGAATCGAAATTTGTTCTGGTTGACGTCTTCAACCCGGGTTGAGGGGGCTGCCAAGCACTGGATACCGTGACGTATCCACAGCCGCCGGTCATAAGAGTCATCGCCGACAATGCGATTCCCGTTCAGTACGACAATTCAAAGAAGGAAAACGTCGAGATCCTCAAACGCATGTACCATATCTGGACGCCTGACATCCGAATCATGGACGATAGCGGCGCGGAACTCTACCGCTGGGATGGCTTCTTGCCGCCGCCGGAGTTTATCGCGCGTGCACTGTGCGGATTCGCGCAAGCCCACCTGCGCCGGCGCGAATTTGAAGCGGCCGAAAAGCTGTATGCAGATGTTCTCACGCGTTTTTCAACGACGTACGCGGCTCCCGAAGCGCTCTACTATCTCGGCGTCACGGGGTACCGGAAAGATCCGCTGAGCAACGACCTGCTCGACCAATGGGAAAACCTGCGCTCGCGCTACCCGATGAGCGAATACCGCGTAAAGCAATCGTTCAAAGAACTACCCAAGCAAAAGTAACGCGTGTGGGTGACGCAGTAGTCAAGTCGAAACGACGAATTTCATGACTTGGTTCACCGGGGCGGAGGTCGCCCAGCTCTTGATTGCGGCATTATGCGGCGGCGCGGTCGGATTGCAGCGGCAGGCGGCACAGAAGCCCGCCGGCTTTCGCACGCATTTGCTCGTTGCGCTCGGATGCTGTGCCTTTGCTCAGATCGGCATCTTGACCGGGGACACGCGCATCGCTGCCAACGTTCTCACCGGCATCGGCTTTATCGGTGCCGGCGCGATCTTTCGATCGGGGCTAACCGCGCACGGTTTGACGACTGCCGCCAGCATCTGGAGTACGGCGGCGGTGGGCGTCGCGATTGCCCAGGGAAGCCCGCAGTCATTGACGATCGGAATCAGCGTCACGATTCTGACCGTGATCGTGCTCTCGATTTCAGATGTTGCTATCGATCGATACTTCGCGTCCAAGACACTGGTGAGCATCACGTATGACGATCAGGCGCGAGCCGGGATCGCAAACGTGTTAGCCGGCGACGGTGAGCGTTACATTCTCGAGGGAGACTATAAGGTGAGCGCGGTGGGTGCGGGGCACGTCACGGAAGCGACTTACCGAGTGCAGATGCGTCGCGGCATCAACGTACGCACGATGGCCGAACGGCTCGCCTCCGCGCCGGGCGTGCATTCTGTTTCGGTCACCGAACCGACCTCAAGTACTTGAGCGCTCGATCTTCTCGCCGTTGAAGTAGGATCGCAGCGCGAGCGGTATCGTAATGCTGCCGTCCGCTTGTTGATAGTTCTCGAGGATTGCGATTAACGTACGTCCGACAGCGAGTCCCGAGCCGTTCAGCGTGTGCACGAATTCCGGCTTTTTTTTCGGGTCGCGCCGAAACCGGATGTCCGCGCGGCGCGCTTGGAAGTCGGTGCAGTTCGAGCATGAGCTGATTTCGCGGTAGCGCCCTTCGCTCGGAATCCAAACCTCGACGTCATACGTCTTCGCGCTGTTGAAGCCGATCTCGCCCGCGCACAATGCCACGACGCGATGCGAAAGTTCGAGTTCACTTAACAACGCTTCGGCATCTGCCGTCAGTGAATCAAGCACGTCGCCGGAACTCTCCGGCACGGTGAGCCAAACGAGCTCAACCTTCTCAAATTGGTGTTGGCGCATGAGGCCGCGCGTATCTTTCCCTGCGGCGCCGGCTTCTTTGCGAAAGCACGGCGAGTACGCGGCGTATCTGCGCGGAAGATCTTCGATGCTCAAGATCTCCTCGCCGTGAAGCGCCGTCAAGGGCACCTCAGACGTCGGGATCATGAAGAGGTCTGCTTCCGGGTCGCAAAACATCGCATCCGAGAATTTCGTCAACTGTCCTGTCGACCACATCGTCCTGCGCGTCACCAAGTAAGGCGGCACGACTTCGACATACGATTTCGCGCGTGCTCGATCCAAAAAGAAGTCGATCAGTGCGCGCGAGAGCCGCGCGCCGTCACCAATGAGGATGCCAAAGCGACTGCCGGCGAGCTTCGCTGCGCGCTCGAAATCAAGAATGCCGAGGGACTCGCCGATGGTCCAATGCGGCTTGACTTCAAAATCGAATGCGCGCGGCGTCCCCACTCGGCGCACTTCAACGTTGTCCTCTTCCGTTTTTCCGTCCGGCACGGCGGAGTCGAGGATGTTCGGCAGATTCTCCAGGAGGGCGCGCAGCGGCGAATCGGCGCGCTGCGGTGAGATCATTTCGGCGCGTTCCTCGGCGGCGGCGATCTGCTGGGCGAGGTCATCGAGCTGCGGACGCAGAGCCTTCGCTGCTTCCGCCTTGTCATCAGCGCGAGCAATTGTTGCTGAGTGCGCGTTTTTCTGTGATAGCAGCGTTTGCACGGCCGTTTGCGCCGAGCGGTACTGTTCGTCGAGTCGAAGAATCTCATCGACGGATGACGGATCGATCCCGCGGCGCTCGCACGAACGCCGAACGCGATCGGGATCGCGACGAATAAGATTAATGTCAAGCATGGAGAACGAACGCCGCATTATGCGAGGTGGAAGCGCAGTCCTATCCCGCAAAGGCGGCTTCGATGTGCGCGACCTGCTGCCGCCGCAGCAGGCGATTATCACTTTCTTGTCGCGCGCTGCGTTGTTGCCTCCGCGAGTTGAAGCGGTCGATTTGGATCACGCACTGGGTCGGATACTCGCATCGGACACGATCAGCGACCGCGCCGTTCCGGAGATGCCTCGTTCAACGATGGACGGCTACGCAATTCGCGCCGGTGATGCTCCTGCGACGTTGCGAATCGTCGCCGAAATTCAGATGGGAGCGCAATCGCACGTAAACGTGGGCGCCCAGCAAGCCGCGCGCATCCCGACCGGTGGCGTCGTCCCGCCGGGCGCCGATGCCGTCGTTCCATTTGAGCGCGTCGGCATCGACGGGGAGACGATTCACGTCAAAGATCGTGTGGAGTCAGGTGACTGCATCACGGAGCGGGGCGAAGATATAAAGGAAGGCGAGCACGTCTTCTCGGCCGGTCGGCGCATCGGTCCATCGGAAATCGGCGTCCTGGCGACGCTCGGCTGCGCGAGTGTGGAGGTCTTCTCGCGACCTCAAGTTGCCGTGATCTCGAGCGGTGACGAGCTCGTGGATCCGAAAGCGGTTCCGGAGCCCGGTCAGGTGCGGGATTCAAATCGCTATGCGGTCGCGGCGACGCTGCGCGCGATGGGAGGCGCCGTTGTCCATTATCCGACGGCCCGCGATCGCGAAGGCGCTTTGGAAGACATCTTGCGAAGCGCGCTGGCCGCGAGCGATGCGATCGTATTGAGCGGCGGATCGTCAGTCGGCGAACGTGACCGGACGCCTGAAGCAATCGCGGCGCTTGGCGAACCGGGCGTCATCGTGCATGGTCTCCGGGTAAAGCCCGGCAAACCGACCGTCCTCGCCGCGATCGATGGGAAACCGATCGTTGGCCTGCCGGGCAATCCAACTTCCGCGCTGATGATCCTCGAGGCAATCGGTGCGCCGATTGTGGCTGCGCTGATTGGAACGCACGTCGTCGAAAGGCCGATTGAGGCGGTGTTGGATGAAGACGTGGAAAGCCGTCGCGGTTGGACCTGGTTCGTCCCGGTAGCGCTTTCGCAAAAATCAGAACTTTGGGCGCATCCACTTCCCTTACGCTCGTCGCTTACGACACTTTGCGCGCGCGCCGATGGTTTCATCATCATCGATGAAGATACCGAGCGGCTCAGTGAGGGTACGACCGTGCGCGTCCATTCGTTTACAAGGGGATAATCGGCGTGAAGATTTTTCTGGTAGTGGCGCTGCTCGCGCTCGGCGCATGCTCCGGCAATGCGCAGCGGACGGCTCAGAACCTGGCAAGCGCGGCTCCCGGGCAGGTGAAAGATGCGGCTCTCGCGGTCGCGATTAAGGGTAAGCTCGCGACGATCGACCTCGATTCGTCGGCGGCCGTGAGTGTCGGCGTCGATGATGGTGTCGTGACGCTTAGCGGCGACGTCCGTTCGCAAAAGGTGCGCCAAGAGTTTGAGTCTGCGGCCCGATCGATCGGCGGCGTGCGAAGTGTCAACGACCGCACGACGGTCAATCCGAAGGTTCGCAGCGTTCGCGAGTCTGTTTCCGACGTAACTTTGATCGCGAGAGTTGAAGGCACGTTGCTTGCGCAAACCGGCGTCAACGCCCTCAAAGTGAAGACGGGCGCGCATGCCGGCGTCGTTACGCTTACGGGGACCGTTTCATCGCGCGATGTAAAGCAGACGATGCTCGACGCGGTGCGCGCAGTAGGTGGCGTTAAATCCGTCGCGGACCATATCCAAGTACGCCCGTGACGATCTTGCGCGCGACGCCGGCGATCGAAGCGATTCCGCCGATGACGCCGTTCATCGGACCGGAGCAGCTGATGCGCGAGGGAGGTCATCCGCATATCTTGCGGCTGGGCGCGAACGAAAGCGCGTTCGGCCCCTCGCCAAGGGCGATCGCGGCGATGGCCACCGAGCTTCCGCGACTCTCGTGGTACGGCGATCCCGAATCTTACGAACTGCGCGAAACTCTGGCGGCCCGGCTGGGCTGCAAGGTAGACGAAATCTTGATCGGGTCCGGCATCGACGACTTGATGGGGCTCGCCGTGCGCGCGTTCGTCGGCCCCGGTTCGATCGCGCTGACGACACGTGGAACGTATCCAACGTTTGCGTATCACGTGACCGGCTACGGCGGCGGCCTAGAGACCGTCGATTATCGGCCGGATGGTACGATCGACGTCGACGCATTGATCGAACGCGCTGCCGAGTTGCAACCCGGAATCGTCTACGTCGCCAATCCGGACAACCCGAGCGGCACGATGTGCACACGCGGACAAATCGAAACGTTGCTCGAGAAGACGCCGCCCCAAACGCTGCTGCTCTTGGATGAAGCGTACGCGGAGTTTGCGCCACCGCACTCATTCATGTCGACAACGATCGATGCACGCCTGATGCGCGTGCGGACTTTCTCCAAGGCCTACGGCATGGCCGGCGCGCGCGTCGGCTATGCGGTAACGACCCCGCGCAACGTCGAGACATTCGGCAAGATCCGGCTTCAATACGGCGTTAACCGCAACGCGCAGATCGGAGCGCTCGCCGCGCTCGCTGACGATGCTTACGCCGCCGGTGTGGTGGGCGAAGTCGAGCGCGGACGCGAGGAGTACTATGCCCTAGCGCGCTCGCTTGGACGCAAGACGATTCCGTCATTCACGAACTTCGTTTGCATCGATTATGGAAGCGCGCAAGAAGCCAACGCGGTTATTGTCGACCTGATGGCGCGCGGCGTCTTTATTCGCAAACCGTTCGCTCCGCCGCTCGACGGTTACATTCGCGTGACGGTCGGTACCGCGCCGGAACGATCCGAATTCGCAGAGCATCTGCGTGCCGTGCGTCCACGATGAGGTACGCGATCATCTCGGACGTTCATTCGAACCTCGAATCGCTGAACGCAATGCTCGAAATGTTGAAATCGGACGATGGTCTTTTGTGCCTCGGCGACATCGTCGGCTACGGTCCGAATCCGAACGAATGCGTCGCGTTGATTCGCCAACGTGTGACGGAAGCGGTGCTTGGGAATCACGATGTTGCGGCGACGGACAACTTCGGCGTCGAATATTTCAACCCGATTGCCCGTAACGCGATCGAGTGGACTCAAAGAGCGATTTCAAAAGAGAGTGTCGATTGGCTCAACACGCTGAGCTATGAAATTCGCGCGCCGGAATACCTGATGGTGCATGGAGCCCCGAAGAATTACTTCGAATACATTCTCGATAAGCGCGGCGCATCGCGCGCCTTCAAGAATACGGATGCACGGTTAATTTTCGCCGGTCATACGCACATCGCCGATTACTATAAGCTCAATGCCGATGGCACGATCGACCACGCGCACATGCAGAACGGTGGCTCGCTTGAAATAGCGGCGGACGCGCGCTACGTCATCAATGCGGGGAGCGTCGGTCAACCGCGGGATCTCAATCCGAAGGCCGCCTTCGCCTGGTATGATGACGCCCAAAACACTGTCGAATTCATGCGCTACGACTACCCGATCGAGCAAGTACAGCAGAAGATTCGTGCCGCCGGTCTTCCGGAAGCGCTGGCAGCGCGACTCGAAGTTGGGCGCTGACGCGGTGCCCATCGATGATGGGAATTGCTTTGCCTGCGGCGCGGATAACGCGATCGGTTTGCATTTGCACTTCGAGCGCGCGGGAACGCAGAGCGTGCTCGGTCACACGACGCTCGAGCCTCAATTTCAAGGCTGGCGCGATGTCGCACACGGCGGGATCGTGATCGCGTTGCTCGATGAAGCGATGGCGCATGCCGCAGGCGCGGCGGGGTTTCGCGGTGTTACCGCCAGTCTGAGGACGCGCTTTCGGGGTCCGGTTCCGCTCGGCCGGCAGCTCGACATCTATGGTGAAGTGCGTTGGATGCGCCGCAACGTTCTCGGCCTTTATGCGCGTGTGAGCGAGGACAAACGCGTTCTTGCGGAAGGCGAGGGCCACTTCGTTTCGCGCGGCCCGATCGATCCTTCATCGGACCTGGCTCGAAAACTCGAGCGGACGTAATGGCAAAGGGCCGTGCGTCGCGCGGTGACCAGACGCCGCAAACGCGGTCCCCGGCGGTCGATAATCGGCGCGCGCGATATGAATACGAGATCCTCGAGTCGCTTGAGGCGGGCATCGTGCTGACGGGCACCGAGATCAAATCGATTCGGGCCGGCGGCGTCAGCCTTGCGCAAAGCTACGCGCGCGTGCGTGATGGCGAGCTCTGGTTGCTCGGCATGCACGTGCCTCCGTATAAGGAAGGAAGCTTTGCGAATCCCGATCCGGCGAGGCCACGCAAGCTGCTGTTGCACCGCGCGCAGATCCTTCGTCTCGGCGGGAGGACAGCCGAAAAGGGCCTGACGCTCGTCCCGCTTCGCCTTTACTTCACGCGCGGTAAGGTAAAAGTGGAGATCGGGCTCGCGCGCGGCAAGAAGTTATGGGATAAGCGCCGTGCGACGGCGGAGCGCGAACTGCGCAGAGAACTGGCACGACATGCGCGGCGCTAAGCCGCAGCGCGCTCTCGAATCGGCCCTCGTGCGCGATGCGACGCTGCGAAACGGAGAATCGATTCTCATCGCTTGCTCGGGTGGCCCCGACAGCGTCGCGCTCGCCGCGGCGATGAACGCTGTCGCAACCAAACAAGGTTGGCGCCTATCGATTGCCCACATCAACCATGGGCAACGCCGTTCGGCCGATCAGGACGAAGCGGTCGTCCTCCACGTTGCCGCGGCGCTTGGGCTTCCGGTAGCGAGTGTCAGGCTGAGCGCCGTGCCGCGCGGCGAGGGCGCGATGCGCACGGCACGTTACGCGACACTGCAACGGATCGCAGAAAAACGCGAAGCGACCGCTATTGCGACGGGTCATACCGCTGAAGATCAAACCGAAACGGTGTTAATGGCGCTCTTCCGCGGGGCCGGCACAGCCGGCTTAACCGGAATTGCCGCTCGTCGGCCACTCGCGATCGGGATCGATCTTTATCGTCCGCTGCTGCGCCGAACTCACGATGAGCTGCGCCATTATTGCGAGATGCTCTGTTTGCCGTATGCGCTCGATCCGACGAATGAAGATGTACGCTATCGACGCAACGCGGTGCGCGAGGCGTTGACGACGTTGCGCCTTTCGTTCCCGCGACTGGATCGGGCGGTCGCGCGCGCGGCACACATCGTGGCGGACGAGCTCGCCGATGCTCCACGGGCCACGCTCCGGCGTCGCGTGCGCGAGGCGCTCGATGAAAGCGGTGAGTTGCTCGATGTCGACTTCGAACATATTGAGAGCGCCGTGCGTGCACTCGAAGCCGGCCGCTCCGGTCTCTTTCATGCGAAACGGAACGTCAGCGTCTCGGTGCGCCGGGGGCGGTTGGGGGTCAAAAAACGTTAAAGGAGACGGCTGCGGGAGACGGCATCGGTCGTCTGCTGTTCACACCGGAGGAAGTCCGCACCGCCGTCGTCCGGCTGGCCGAAGAGATCGGCCGCGACTTCGCCGGGAAACCCTTGCTCCTGCTGGGCGTGTTGAAAGGTGCGCTGTATGTCACGGTCGATTTAGTCCGGACGCTCTGCACGATAGGCGGCGGTCCCAGCGAGATAGTTGTCGACTACATCGTTCTCTCGAGTTATGGGCAAAATAGCCGTAGCAGCGGTGATGTACGAATGCTCAAGGATCTGAAGAGTTGCGTGACGGGTAAGCACGTCGTGATCGTCGAGGACATCGTCGATCACGGGCTCACGCTCGATTGGCTACAAAAGCATCTAAGAGCGCGCAACCCCGCGTTGCTCAAATCGTGCACTCTGCTCGACAAACCGTACCACCGCCGCGCGAACGCACGCATCGATTATGTCGGCATGACGGCGCCCGACGCGTTTGTCGTAGGGTACGGTTTGGACCACCAAGAACGCTATCGAAACCTCCCTTTTATCGCGCAACTGGGACACTGATACTCTTTGGCTAAGCATCTTCGCTCGATCGTTCTGATAATCGCGGCAATCATCGCGGTCTTCTTGATCGTGGAACGGCTCGTGCTGACGCAAAACACGAGCCAGAAGCTCAGCTATAGCGATTTCTACCGGCGCGTTTCGCAGAATCAGGTCAAAGATTTCCATGCCGTCGGACATGACGCCACGGGCGAGCTCCGTAACGGCACCAAGTACACGGTGTCAGTTCCCGACGCAAGCAGCTATCCGTTCACGCAATTTCTTTACAACCATGGCGTCGGCATCGATGTCGAGCAGCCGAGCAACGGCGCGATCTTCGCGAACATCCTGCAATTCTTACCGCTGCTCTTGATGGCCGGCTTCCTGATCTTCATCTTGCGGCAGGCGCAAAATGGCGGTAGTCAAGCACTCTCGTTTGGTCGTTCGCGCGCGAAGCTGCTGTCTGAAAATCGGCCGAAGGTCACGTTCAACGACGTCGCGGGGATCGACGAGGCCAAGGAAGAGCTCCAAGAAGTCGTCGAGTTCCTGAAATATCCGAAGAAGTTTCAATCGCTGGGTGCGCGCATTCCGAAGGGCGTTCTGTTGCTCGGTCCGCCGGGCTCCGGAAAGACGCTTCTGGCGCGCGCGATCGCCGGTGAAGCCGGCGTGCCATTTTTCTCGATTTCCGGTTCGGACTTCGTCGAGATGTTTGTCGGCGTCGGCGCCTCACGCGTGCGCGACCTCTTCGAGCAAGCGAAGAAATCGGCGCCGTGCATTGTCTTCATCGATGAGATCGATGCGGTCGGACGGCAGCGCGGTGCGGGGCTCGGCGGCGGCCACGACGAGCGCGAACAGACGCTCAATCAGTTGCTCGTTGAAATGGACGGCTTCGATCAAAACACGGGCGTCATCTTGATCGCAGCAACGAATCGACCCGACGTTTTGGATCCGGCGCTTTTGCGGCCCGGTCGCTTCGATCGGCAGATCGTCGTCGATCGCGCAGACATCAAAGGCCGCGCTGCGATCCTCGGCGTGCACGTGCGCAACAAGCCGCTGGCCAAAGACGTCTCGCTCGAAACGCTCGCCAAACGAACGCCGGGTTTCTCCGGCGCCGATCTCGAGAATCTTCTCAATGAGGCGGCGCTGCTCGCTGCGCGCAGGGATAAGAGCGCGATCGAGATGTCGGATTGCGATGAAGCGATCGATCGCGTGATGGTCGGGCCGGAACGCCGATCCGTCGTTATGTCCCAGCAAGAAAAAGAAGTGACGGCCTACCATGAGTCGGGGCACGCGGTGATCGGCGGGTTGCTGCCGCACCACGATCCGATTCACAAAGTGACTATCATCCCGCGCGGCATGGCGATGGGCATCACCTGGTCGCTGCCTGAAGATGACCGCCACAGCCAAACGAAGGAGCAGCTCTTAGCCGCGCTTTGCAGGCTGCTGGGCGGGCGCATCGCCGAAGAGGTGAAGTTTAAAGACGTCACGACCGGCGCCAGCAACGACTTCGAAAAAGCGACGGAAATCGCGCGGCGGATGGTCACGCAATATGGCATGTCGGACGCACTCGGGCCGATTCAATATGGACGCGGAAACCATCAAGTCTTTCTCGGTCGCGAACTCGGAGAGGATCGCAACTACTCGGAGGACATTGCTGGACGCATCGATGCCGAAGTGCGCCATCTCATCGACACATGTTACGAACGCGGCCGTGAGCTGTTGAAGAAGAATTGGGATAAGGTCGAGCGGATGGTCAGCTCGCTGCTTGAGTATGAAACCGTCGAGGCCGACGAGGTCAGGGCGATTTTAGAAGATCGCCCCTATGCAAGGGACAGCACGCCGAGCGACGCCGGTCCGCCGTCAGCTCCCGCGCGCGTTGAGGGCGGCACGCGGGCGAAGCCGAAAAGCAAGCGCCTCCCGCCCAGTATATCGCCGGAACCGGCATGACGCGTCGCGCCCTCGCGCTGGGCGCGCTCGCCGTTTGCGCCGGTCTTGCGTTCTTCGCAACTTTCCGTACATTACCGTGTAGCGCCGCCGTCGAACGCACGCAGCTGCCCAACGGAAGTGCGTTGATCCTGCGCCGCGATGCGACCCTGCCGATGGTCGCGATCGAACTTTGGTTTCGCGCGCCTTCAATCGGCTTTCGCTCACCCGTCATTGGATTGTCCCGCTATGCTGCGACCGCGATTGCAGCATCATCGCAGGGGCGCTCGCCTTCGATCGGTCAGTTGATAAAAGGCCTTGGCGGACGCTTCACGATCAGCGCTAATGCCGATGCGGTTTCCGTTGCAGCATCGATCCCCGCTCAAAGCGAACGCAAAGTCTTGCGCGCGCTCACGACGGCCTACTTTACGCCGACGCTTTCGCCGCAGTCGATGCGTAGCGCGCTGCGCGAGGTTGCAATTGCCGGGGCGCAGCAGCAACTGGATCCGCAAGCGACGCTGCACGATGCGCTCTTCTCGCAGCTCTTCATCAGCGGACCCGCGCACTACGCAACTGTGCCGGCCAGCGCCTCTGCGCTCACCCGTGTCTCGCTCAGCGAGCTGAAGTCTTTTGCGGCCCGCGCGTTTCGATCGACGAACGCCATCCTGACGGTTGCGGGCTACGCACCCGAAAATTTGGCGGCAAGCGTTGCAGGACGTGCGGCTCGGCCGTCAATGGAGAATCCGGTCGATTCAACTCCGGCTCAAGCTCCCTCGGCAACAACTCGCACGTACGGTGAAGATGCAATTGGTCTGGCATGGCTCGGACCTCCGATCCGCGATGTGAAGGCTGCGACCGCGCTCGACTTCATTGCGGATTATCTCTTTCGGATCGACACCGGCACCGTCGAGCGGCTGAGCCGCGACGATGCCGCGGATTCGTTTGTCTCGGGTCAGTTCGTCACGCTTCACGACCCCGGGGTCATGGTCGTCGAAATGGCCGGCCGCCAAATCGACCGGCTGCAGGCACACGTCGAAGATCAACTGGCGCAGATCAAGCACCCGCTTTCGCAGCCGGCGTTTGATGCGGCGCGCACCGCTTTCGAATATCACATCCTAAGCGATACTGAGTCACCGCTCGCGATGGCTGACAACTTCGGCTGGTACGCAGTCGAAGGCGATCCTCTGTACGCACCCAGTGACGACGGCGCGAAATACTTGCAAGCCGCGCAGTCGCTCGACCCCGGTTATATCGCAAGAGTTGCCCAGCAGTATCTGGGTCAACCCACAATCGTGCGCTTGCGAGCGACTTCGAAATGAGAGCATCGTTCGCGGCGATTGCTTTTGTAGCAGCCATCACCCCAGCGATGTACGCGCCCGCGCAAGCCGCGCAGAGCCGTGACGCTTCGCCCGCGCAGACGAATTACGAAGGCGCGCGCATCGTGCAGCAGGCTGATCCGCAGAGTTCGCTAGTCGGCATGCAGCTTTTCGTACGCGCGGGACTCGACCGGCAGACGCCGGCGCAAAGCGGGCTCTCAGCGCTCGTCGCCGAGGATATTTTGAACACGCCGGTTGGCCGCGAGCAGCTTCCGTTGCGCGAGGCGCTGCAAGCGCAGGGCGGCGCGATTTCCTACAGCGTTGACGGGCATTGGATCCGCTACTACCTCGAAGGGATCAAAGCGAATTTCGGTCCGCAGTTGCTGCCGCTCTTCGAAGCAGCGCTATCGCACCCGAACTTCAACGATACGGCGCTGCTGCGCGCGCGCGAAGAACTCGATCGCCGGATCGCTGAAAACGAAGCGATCCCGCTGACGGTCGGTTTAGAGATGCTCAACGCCGCGTTCTTCACGGAGTCCGATGCGGGCTTACCACCGTACGGCCTGCCGGCTACTCTCGAGAGTCAAACGCCAGCTGACGCGCAGCGATTCTTCGCGACATACTACCGCCGCACAGGCGCCGTGCTCAGCGCAGGTGGGGGTCTCGATGCCACACGCACTGACGATTTTACGAAACTGATCGACACGCTCCCCGCAGGCGCGACGACGCCGATCCCGATCAAGGTGGCAAAATTGCGCGGAACGCAGCGTCGTCTTGTCGCGCGACGCGATGTCGCCGTGCCGTGGCTCGTTGCGCAATTCCCGGCGCCGTCGCTGCGCAGTCGGGACTTCGGTGCGATGCTCGTGCTCACGTCATTCTTGGAACGAACCGCCACCGACGTTGCCGGCAATCCCAGTGTGACGACGGTGCCGTTCAGCGATCGTCCCGCGGGAGCGATGTACAATTTCGACGAGCAGCCGGCGAACGTCGTCCTATTCATCAACGGCGGATTCGGCGATCCGTCGCGCCCGTTCAGCACTGCGCTTTCGGTCATTCAGATCTTCGCGCGCAGCAAGCTTTCGGGCGATATTACGACGATGAAGCAGATCGCTGCCGGCACGTACGTCGACGCCGCGAGTTCGCTCGAAGATCGGACGTGGTTTGCCGGCGTGTTCGCAGCCGAGGGCGTTTCCGCGGATTTCGTCGCGCACGGCCTCAAAGCGATCGGTACCGTGCGGGCAGCCGATTTGCAGCGCGTCGCACGCATCTACTTAAGCAATCCGAACGTCGCGATCGTGCTCCCGCGCGACAACCAATCCTCTACCTGAAGACAGCGCTCGTACACGACTACTTAAATCAGCGCGGGGGTGCCGAGCGTGTCTTTGCGCAAATTGCCCGCGCCTTTCCGGCGGCGCCGATCTTTACCGCTCTCTACGATCCGGCACAAACCGGCGATCTGTTCAACGACCGAACGATTAACGTTTCACCCTTAGGAAGGCTGCCGGGAGTCAATCATTATTTCCGCGCGCTTGCGCCGCTGTATCCGGCCGCTTTCGAGGCGTTTGATTTCAACGGATACGACACGATCGTCAGTTCGACGACGGCATGGGCGAAGGGCGTTCGCGTCCCACCCGGCGCTATTCACGTTTCCTATGTGAATACGGTCAGCCGTTTCGTCTTTGCGTACGATCGATACACGAGCGGCTTTGCGCTGCGCGATGTCGCGCGTCCGATAATTAGACGTCTAGCGCGTTGGGATTGGGAAGCGGCGCAACGTCCGACTATGCTGATCGCAAACTCGCAAAATGTGGCGGAGCGGATTCGCACGCACTACGGGCGCGACGCCGAGGTTTTGCACTGTCCGGTCGAGTTGCATCGCTTCACCGTTGGAGAAGGTCGCGGCGATTATTTCTTTATTGCGTCCCGTCTCTTGCCGTACAAAGGGATCGAGGCGGCGATCGATGCATGCGCGGCGGCCCGCGCGCCTCTCCTTGTTGCCGGCAGCGGACCGAGTGAGGCGTCGTTGCGCCGCCACGCGCGCGGCTCGACAACGACGATGCTTGGTTTCATCGACGACGGTCGATTGAACGAACTGCTTGGAAATGCACGAGCCGCGCTCGTTCCAGGCGAGGAAGACTTCGGGTTGATCCCGCTTGAGGCGGCCGCGACCGGAACGCCGACGATTGCACTTCGCGCCGGTGGCGCACTCGAGACGATCCGCGAGCACGAAACCGGTGAATTTTTCGACGAGCCGACAAGCGCATCGCTGCGCAGTGTCATCATGCGGTTCGATCGGAGCCGGTACGATCCGAAAAAGCTGCGAGAACATGCGGAGGAGTTCTCCGCGACTGCGTTCATCGAGCGGCTGCAGCAGCTTGTCGCAAGCGTTCGGCGATAACGGTTCCGGGTCTGGAGCGGTCGATACGTGCCGCGCGAGCGAGCGAGCGTGAACGTAGCTCATCTCGCTGCGCTGAGTCCGCGGCCAGAGAGGCGATCGCATCTTGCCACTGTTCGCTGCGATCGGGCGGGAGCAAGAGCGCCGCGCCGTCGCACGCTTCCGGTAAGCCGCCGGCATTGGAAGCGATAACCGGCGCGCCGCACGCCATCGCCTCGACCGCCGGCAAGCCGTAGCCTTCATCGCGCGACGGAATCAGCAGCGCAATCGCTCCGCTGTACAGATCGCGCAATTCCTCGTCGGACGGAATCACTCGCGCATAATCGTTCTTGCTTTCTCGAAGCAGGCGATCATCGCCGAGTGAGAGCGTGCCCGCCACGACAAGCTGGACCTCTCGATGCGGAAATGCGCGTGCGAACGCGCCAAAGAGCATGGCAGCATTTTTGCGTGGCTCCGGACCGGCGATAAAAAGGAAGTACGGGGATCGGGGCGTCGCTGAGACGGGATGCCAGAACTCGGACGGCACACCCGATGCGATACTCAGACGCTCCAACGGCAATCCGAATTGGGCAGCGATCTCCCGCGCGCAATACTCTGAGACTGTAGTCAAAAAATTCGCTTCGCTGACCGCACGTCGAATCGGCCTCTGCTCGCGCCGTCGCGCGATCGGATTGCGATGCGGATACCGGAAGGCGAAGACATCATGGATCGTAACAACGCTGCCGCCGTCAAGTCGAAAGCGCATTCCGTTCCACGGAAACCACGTCGCATCAAATTGCCGTCGCCGCACCTCGCCGAGTGTCGCATACTCGTTTGCGGCAGCGGATGCCGGCGGAATGTCGCGCGCGTTTCGGACGACGAGCGTTAATGCAATGTCGTTGGTTGCGTGCAACGTCTCGAGGACGCTGCGTGCCAATCGTCCCATGCCGCGCCGGTCCGTTGCAAGATTGAAGGCGTCAACGGCGACACGTAGCACGTCAGAAAGCGCTTTTCGGCGCGATGAAGAGCACCGCTAGCGTGAAGCCGTTGAAACACGCATGCGTGATCATCGACATCCACGCGTTGCCGGTGCGCACGTACACGTAGCAGAGAATGATGCCGCCGGCCGCCAGCGGGATCATGAGAAACGGGTCCTGATGCGCGACCGCGAACAGCGCGCCGCTGACGACTGCCGA